>JASMAO010000172.1 GCA_030754315.1 SAR202 cluster bacterium | reverse complement strand
CCCGGAGTTGTCCTTTCTTGGATCCGGTTTCTCCCCAAGTGCCAAGACGCTCCCCTTTTAGATCGAACTCAGGGTAAATCATCACTTTGTCGGCGAACCAGGATATTGTGTTTACGTACTCATCAGACACGTAAATGTCTCCATCATTGTTAACGTCGATACCGCACGGCCAAGTAAACTGACCTCGTGCGAGATCCCCAATGTGATCTTCATCTATAGTGGTTTTACCTATCCTACAGTTCCCATCAATCCCACGGGCTCCTCTAAATCCAAGACCTCGGCTGACGACGTAGAGAAGGTCGTTGCCCGGCGCGGCTACATCCATCGGATGAACGTAACCTCCCGTCCTACCGTTGTGCTCGCCGGTCGCCCTGCCCATGCAGTGGCTGTAATGCCAAGTCCGGCCGGCTGCGGTTGTAGTCTTAATGGCTAACCTCCGTTACAAAGGGAACTGCCTAGTAAGCCACGTTAATTTGTATGATTCTCTATTACGTGTAATCAAGTAGCGTTAGCCGAACTGGTATTCGCGTGTTCCGACTATGGATGCTAGGACGTCCCCCACTCGTCGAGAGGATGCCATAGAATCTTCGTTATTGGTCCATGCAAGAGGCCCTTCACTTGATGCCTCCTCTACCAACTCTGCCCGAGTTTCCTCAGAGATATGTACCTGGCCCAACACGTCTAGGCATTTATCTACCAAGGTCTCAGGTGCCATGGTTTCTCCGTTGGAATACGCAATGCGATTGATGATGTCCTGAATCCCCGGAAGTCCTGTATCTCTCATACGGTCCGCTATGAAGTTAACGCGGTTGATGAATGCCCCACTATTGATCCATTCTTTACCGGTGTGCCATCCCTCTACACTCGGCGGGTTGAGAATTTCCTGTCCCATTTGATCCGGTTCCGTGGCTAGGGAAATCCAATCTGGATCAGGTTGGTTCATATTGCCGGTTAGTCGTAGCGTGGACGCGAATATTTCTACGGGATTCTTGACTTTCTTGAAAGTGGCCTCTTTGAAGAAATCGGCATTGAAAAGAGTTCTCAGCACTGGTCGCATTTCATATTTGGATTCAATTATCGAGTGAGCGATTAGGTCTACTGCGGCTGGGTTTGGAGGAGGGGCAATAGGCCATGTGGTGACCGGTGGCTCGTCGGCGACGAAGAAGTTGTATAGGTGGCGCGCGAGAAATTTAGCGCAGGCAGGTTGCTGTACGATAATTTCTACGATGTCTTCGCCGTTGAATTGACCGAATTGGCCCAGGAACTCTTTCTCCTTCCAATCGTGATCCTCCGAGTGATATTCAAACCTCCATGGTATAGGTCCGAGTTGGATGCCACTCACTTTGCCGGAGAATGTCCACCCTGTGAATGCTCGGGAGGCTTCCTTCACGTCGTTCTCTGTGTAATTCCCTACCCCCATTGAGAACAGTTCCAGTAACTCTCGTCCCCAGTTTTCGTTAGGAGCTCGCTTGTGGTTCTCCTGATTATCAAGCCAAAAGATCATTGCTGGGTTAGCTGCCAGGCGAATTAGCAAATCTCGGTAGTTGCCCAAAGCATACTCGCGGAATAGGAGGATCTGCTCGTTCATTTCATAACCGTATTGAACTTTTGATAGCCCGGTTGCGAAAACATGGTGCCAAAAGAGCGTCATCTTCTCTTCCAACGGTCTTTCGGTATTCACCATTCGGTAGAGCCAGTTTAGCTTCGCGAGATTCCCGCATTCCACAATTAGTTGCTCGGGTGCGTACATCATCTCAGTCATCGGGAGATACCGGTACAGGAGTCGTTCATCTATTTCGTCGTGGTTATCATAATTTAGGAGCTTTTCAACGGTTTCTTCGTAGCCTTGCTTAACCAGTTGGACTGTTTCGTTTGGCGTAGCACCGAATCCAGCGCGTCTCATTAGATGCGAGATCAGAGCCGAGTTACTATTGTTGACCATCGACTTGCTCCTAGTCGGTTAGGCTGAATCTCTTCGTAAAGCGGAGTTTAACGAGAGAGACAATGGTAGTCAACGGAGACGTGTGTCGAAGTTTAACCGCGAAAAGCCGTGAGAGGCGATGGTGTTACGTCTACCTTGGTCATCAGGAAAGTGCGGACGCTTGCTTGCTAGGCCTGGTTTCCTTACGGAGCGATCTCCAGCTTGAACTCCGGCTCGACGTAATTGTGATCCTTAGCGTATACCTGTAGCCGACCAGCAGTGTCAGTGATGATCACGCGATCCTCTCCGTCCACTGCTATCCCTACAGGTCTAAGGAACCGGCCTAATTCAGACTTGTCCTTGACCTGCCGATAGGCTTTTATCGTCCCAGGATCCCGTCGAATAATGTACTCGCCTGCTTTGGAAAGTTCTTGTGCATCTCCGTAAAGAGAGGTAATCACATCGCCATTGGGTTCGAAGATAACAACACGTCTGTGACCCCAGTCTGTGACGTAGACGTCACCATCGCTATCTACTGCCACGCCGCTAGGGTGGTTAAGATCTCCCCCTTCATCGTGAGAGGTACCGAAACTCATGATGTACTTACCGTCGGCCGTGAATTTCTGTACACGGTGGTTGCCCCAGTCGGCTACGTAGACATTGCCGTCTCGGTCAAAGCAAATTCCCCATGGTCGACTAAATTCTGATTCTCCATTGCCAGTACTGCCCCATCCTAGCAAAAACTTGCCATCCTTGGTGAACTTCTGGATGCGCCCGTTCCCACTATTGACAATGAAAAGGTTGCCATCTGTGTCAAATTCGATACCCGATGGTCCGGAAAGTTGGCCTTCATCTGGGCCGGCTTCGCCCCACTGCCCTATTTGCTCACCTTCTGGGTTGAATTCAGGGTATGGCTGGATACGGTCCGGTGGGAATATAAGAATCTGGTTAGTATGCTCGTCGGAAACGAATACGTTCCCGTCACCAGATATGTCCAACCCGGTTGGCCACACAAAATGGGTTCGTGCGAAGTCACCGATGTGCTCTTCAGCGAGGGTTGTTTTACCAATACGACGCCCAGCGTCACGTTGGTATCCAAGGACGTTTACCCCAACCCCTCTGCTCAGTACAAACAAAATATCGTCGCTTGTGGCCGCAACGTCAATTGGACAGTTATACCCGCCCGTCTTGTCGTTGTGTTCTGCTGAAGGTCGGCCCAGTGCGTGACTAAAATGCCAAGTACGTCCGGCAACGGAGGTGGTGTTCAATGGTGTTGACCTATCCCATCTGGAATTCGCGTGTACCTGCAATAAGAGCTAGGACGTCCCCGACCTGTTGTGCGGACTTTCCGTGATTTTGAACTGAGGACCAAGAAATTGGGCCTGACGGTGTTACCTGTGTGATAAGTTCATCACGAGTCTCTGGTTTGATCTGTATGGGGCCTAGTAGGTCTATACAAGCATCAACAAGGGTTTCCGGGGTCATTGCCGAGCCGTTTGATCCCGCAATACGACGGACGATGTCTTGGATGCCGGGAAGGCTCGGATCCCCAACTTTTTCTGCTGCGAAGTTGACACGATTTACGAATGCCCCGCTGTTTATCCATTCCCGACCGGTATGCCATCCTTCGACGGATGGTGGATTCATAAGACCCTGCCCCATGTTTGTCGGTTCCTCTGTCACGGCGGACCACCGGGGATCTGGTCCGTGCATATCTCCGGAAGTTTTGAGAGCGCCTACGACAATCTCTGCGGGGCTCCTCACCTTACGAAATGCAGCATCTTTGAAAAAGTCGGATTTGAATAGGAGTCGTAGCACTGGCTTAATCTCAAAGTCAGAATCGATGAAAGCTTCGGTCAGAATGTCGATTACTTCAGGTTCCTTAGGCTTTTCAAAAGGCCATGCTGGAACCTGTGGCTCGTCGGCTATGAAAAAGTTGTAGAGATGCCTTCCTATGAACTTGGCAGTCGCAGGCTGTTGAGCAACTATTTCGATGATGTCCTCGCCATTGAAGTTGCCGCTATGTCCAAGGAAGTCCTTTTGGCCCACGTCGTGATCTTCCGGATGGTATTCAAAAGGCCAAAGGTGTGGTCCCCAAAGAAGCCAATGTATTTTGTATCCGATTGTCCAGCCGGTGAACGCGCGGGCACATTGTTTGACATCATCTTCGGTATAGTTGCCCACCCCCATCGAAAAGAGTTCGAGTAGTTCACGTCCCCAATTTTCGTTTGGCGCGCGCTTGTGATTCTCGTTATTGTCAAGCCAGAAGATCATTGTCGGGTTCATAGCCAATTTGAAGAGAAGTTCCTTGAAGTTCCCCATTCCACTTTCCCGAAGCATATTTATTTGATCAAGCATCTCCGTAGGACTCTCTACTTTGTCGTATCCGGTGGCAAAGACGTGGTGCCAGAAAAGTGTCATCTTCTCCTCAAGCGGACGTTGAGTCATTACCATGTGGTAGAGCCAGTTGAGCTGCGAGTTTGGAAGGGCGCTAGATCTCTCTGAGGCAGGGTGGTATCGAAGAAAAAGGGCTAAGTCTGTATCTGGTTGGTCTTCCGGATGGAGCAATTCCTCGACCGTCGCATCGTATCCAACCTCGAGCCGTCTCTCGATTTCTTCACGCGAAGCGCCGAATCCGGCTCTTCTCAACAGATGTGCCATTAATGCAATATCTTCTTTGTTGGACACGTTACCTGACCTCTAATGTGAGTACAGCCGGTTTATCATACCATTGTGGGTCGAATAGGCTCAATCTATGCATGGATATTAGCCGGCATTTCCTTCGATTGTCAGCGTAAAGATTTGGTAATTACCTATTCTCAGCGCCATCGGATTTGGGAGATAACAGTGCTCGTATTAAGCTGTCCTTATCAGGGAATCTTGACCAGCACCTTTATTCAAAACAACAAAGAATGTCAGTAAGTACGCACATTAACTTGAAACCATTGATGTGGTATTTTTTGATAGGCCTCTGGTTGCGAATGAATCGATACTGACTGTTATGTTGGTGTGATTGACAGATCGAGCATTACGGAGTTAGCGTGACAAGCAGAGTTCTAGAGGCAGACTGATTTGGTGGCTGGGGATCCGAAGTTTCGATTCTTTTGCGCCGCGGTATCCGAGTCGGATCCAGGACAATCATATCAGACCGATAATAATTTAATAGCCTAAAAATATTCAGTAGGAGGAAACTGATGTTAATAGATGCACACGGACATCCAAATTATCATGGCTATGGTGCTGAAAGGATTGTCCAAAACATGGACGAGCAAGGAATCGACAAAATGTGGTTGCTCTCTTGGGAGATACCTTCAAGTGAGTACGATGTTCTGCAAAACCAGTCGAAAATGTCAGCTGTTGCTCAAAGTGGCATAGATCTTGCAGACGTGTTGGAGGTTGGCCGCTACGCGCCCGACCGTTTTATTCTTGGATACGCGCCTCATCCTAAACGGCCCGACGCCATCGATCGTATAAAAGCAGCGTCTGAGATATATCCAATTCGTCTCGCTGGGGAGTACAAGAGTAGGACATTGTTTGACGATCCAGATGCCCTCCGGTTACTACAGACCTTTGGTGAGCTTCGTATGCCGGTTACGATACACCTTGAATACGGGACTAAGTATGGCGGCGCAAACTACCCCTGGCCAGATTGGTGGTATGGTGGAACTATAGGTGCCCTTGAGCGAGCGGTCGTAGAATGCCCCGATACCATCTTTATTGGGCACGGGCCAGGCTGGTGGTCGCATATCTCGGGTGACGATCTTTTTGATAAGGAAATGTATCCTACAGCGACAGCCGTGCCAGGTGGCAAAAACCCGGAGATGTTGGATCAATATCCCAACATGTACGCTGATCTTTCTGCGGGTTCGGGACTGAATGCACTGAAACGGAATAAAGATTCCGGAAGACAGTACATAATCGATAATGCAGATAAGCTACTTTGGGCTCGCGACAATTGGGACAGGGACATCTTTGATCATATTGCAACACTTGATCTCCCCACTGAAGTGTATGAAAAGATCACGTATCAAAACGCACAGAAACTCATCGGCGAAATTGAGTAACACCCGTATATGTTCAGGAGCGATTATTAGGGCGAGCGTGGAGATGGTACACGAATGCTAAGAGGACGTCCTGTGCTTCCCTCGCTCGTCAAAATCATCCTGGTTGCTATTACAGTTGCTTTAGTTGTCTTTGCAGTGTATCCGTGGAACGATCAACACGGCGATCAAATTGGAGACCAAACAGTTTTGATTAGGAAATCAGACTCGTCTACGGAAGATTTGAGATCCAAGGCTGCTTCAACCACTCACATTCAGGAAGGACAAGGTATCCAAAGGTTAGATGAGCGAACGAAAGTTGGATCGCCTAATGATCCAACGCCGCCTGTTCATAGCAATGGGTTGTGCCTGTCTTCAGACAATATGGGAGTGACACGAGGCGATGCTTGGACTCTTGCGGGGACAACGATGGCGATTGACTCAGAAGGTGAAAAAATTACGAATGAGACAGTCAAGACCTTCGTTGTCGATAGAATCGACGACGCTCAGTGGACGGTGGATGGACGGCTGGTGTTGGTGAGAGGGTCCAATGCTGTGATTAGGTCACTATCATGGAGGATGTCTGAAGAAGAGCCCGTAGACTCTTTTCCGAACGTGGAGGAATTGGTATCAGTAACTATAAAGGTCACGGATTTGAGTCCGGTTCTTACATTAGATTGGGAGTGTCACAAGCAAGCGTGGATGGATGGACGGGCTGGGGTTGAAGAAGGAGGCGATGGGGTTTACGAACCTTCGTTTGAAGAAACGGTCCTTGATTCTGGCCTCCGAGTGGTCATATTTTCAGTCACTCAGGCATTCGATCAATCTGGTGGTAGCACGACGAAAACACTTGAACGAAGGTGGGGCTACGATAAGAGGACGGGGCGGCTTGCACTTTATCATCACTCCGAGACATTCACGGATGGGCGGACTGTCAGTGACGAATATTTGATGACT
>JASMAO010000171.1 GCA_030754315.1 SAR202 cluster bacterium | reverse complement strand
TCCCTTATAGTTACTAGGTAATGTGTTTGTGAATTAGGTAGGTATGAAGCACTTCCAACATTATTGACCAGTACTATTCACCAGAACCTCTTATGACATTCGTTTGGAAGCATTTCATGTGAGAGCGTCTTCTAGACGACTCTTGAGTACTGTCTTAGGAACAGCACCGACGATCTGCCCAACGGGACTACCGTCTTTAAAAATCAGCAATGTGGGAATTGATCTTATCCCTAAGGAACTTGGAACATTGGTGTTGGAATCCACGTCCATCTTCGCGAATTTGACTTTGCCCTCATATTCCCCAGCCAAGTCTTCGACGATAGGCGCAATCATCTTACACGGACCACACCATTCTGCCCAAAAATCTACAAGGACAGGAAGATCAGAACCTATCACTTCACTCTGAAAGGTATCATCGGTAACTTCTACCGGATATCCCATTATTCCCCCCACTTTCTAGGTATGTTTATCACCTCAATGGAATTGTTTGATTATTCTGAATCTGCGAATTGCACATCATTAAGTTCACTGTGATTCCACTGTCGCGAGTGACGGCATCGCTCGAAGCTTGATCACTAGATCCGGTAGTACTTCGAGAAGATAGTCGACCTCCTCTTCGGTGTTGTCACGTCCGAGTGTAACGCGTATTGTTCCTTGAGCAAGATCTGACGAATGCCCAATGGCAATAAGCACATGTGAGGGCTCAAGAGACGCTGTCGAACACGCGCTCCCGCTGGAAGCGCAGATACCCGCGAGGTCGAGGCCAAGCAATATTGGTTCCCCTTCAATAGACTCGAAAGACATATTTACGTTGTTAGGCAGCCGCCGTGTTGAATGGCCATTGAAATGAACCCCGCTGACTCGGAGTGGTAATTGTGTAACTATCTTATCGCGCAATTTAACACAACTTGCGACAATCTCATCACGTTCTTCGTTAGCGATCCTTAAAGCAGTTGCCATACCGACTGCTAGGGGAACATTTTCAGTTCCAGATCTTCTTTGCCTTTCCTGTCCACCGCCCAACTGTTGAGGCTCGAACGGCGTACCTCTCTTAATAAACAAGGCGCCTATACCTTTGGGACCATAGAATTTATGAGCGGATAGACTCAGCATGTCTACACCAAGGTCACGGACATTCAAATCCATCATGCCAGCTGCCTGTACTGCGTCTGTGTGCATCACGATGGATTTATCCAAACGTTTCGCCTCTGATTTTACTGCCCCTGATATCTCTCGGATCGGCTCAATGGTCCCTATCTCATTGTTGGCCATCATCACACTGACCATTATCGTTCGGCCGTTTATCGCGCGTGCTACGCTGTCCGGATCTACCAAACCGTACCTGTCCACAGGCAGGTAGGTGACATCAAAACCTAGCTGTTCAAGCTGATAACAAGTATGCAAAACCGCGTGATGCTCAATGGCTGATGTGACGATATGATTACCAGTAGCCTTTAATGCATACGCGCCACCCTTAAGTGCCGCATTGTCAGATTCAGTTCCTCCGCTAGTAAACACTACTTCACTCGCTCTTGCACCCAGTTGGTTGGAGATAGTTTCGCGAGCGTCATCCAATACCGCTCTTGCTTCTTGGGCAAACGTGTAAACGCTGGAAGGATTGCCGAAACAATCGGTAAAATAAGGGCGCATGGCGTCGAAAACCTCAGAGCGCACAGGAGTTGTCGCCGCATGGTCGAGGTAAATCAGTCTAGAACTCGAGGTCAAAACCCATTCCTTCAGAAACTCGGGAGGAGCATACAATCCGCTTCGTAACCGCAGTCATTGTAGCACGAGACACCAAAAGCCATCTGTAGAAAGAAGCACCCTTTAGTTCGGTAGAAGTTCGTCCGATGCCTCCTGCTTAACCCGTCTATAAACTTCCTGTAGAGGCACGCCGGTATCCAACGCTATCGCCCTACAATCTTCGTACTCGGGAGAGACTGAAACACTACAACCGTTGAGTCTTTTCATCTTCACTGAAACCGTCCCAAAACTGGTCTTTACATCTACTAATTTGCGCTCAGATTCGTACCTTGTGACGCGAGTCACCCTGACTCCGAGGGTTGTTGTCTCGGTCATAATCAGGGAGGCCGCTTGAGATTCAAGAGAGGCGGGTACCAAAGCACTGATCATCGTTCCAGGCCGATTTTTCTTCATCTGTATAGGCGTGAACCAGACATCAAGGGCACCTAGATTAAATAAACGCTCTTGGGTAAATGAAACCTGCTCGGCACTCATGTCGTCTATATTCGTTTCCAAAAGAACCAATCTAGCGGCGTGCGAGTCATCAATTTTCACACCTATCCACAAAGCAACAACATTAGGATAATCATTATTATCCCTTCTCCCCAATCCATACCCAACGTTTTCGAATCTCATATCGGGTTGCTCAAACGTTGCAAGAGTGGTGATGATGGCCGCACCAGTGGGAGTAACCATCTCCCCGGCGCTTAATACATTGTTAGGGGGCGCTACCACCGGCGCCTTCGATAGAGAAAATAGTGCCGCTGTAGCGGGTGCGGGAATCGGCAATATCCCATGTGCACTGTCTATAATGCCGGATCCGGACGGGAGGGGGGAAGAGTATATGCAGTCAATTTCCAATGCTTCAATCCCTGCAATGGTACCGACTACATCCACTAGGGTATCAAGGTCACCAAGCTCATGGAAATGTGTTTCTGTAATCTCGGTGCGGTGCACCAATGCCTCGGCTTCTGCGAGACGACGAAATACCTTAACAGCCCGTTTTATAACAGTCTCACCCAAACACGACTCTTCAACGATACGGCTCATTTCCTGCCATCGCAGCGGAACACGTTCTTGAGCAATGTTAACGGAAACTAAAGTCCCAGTAACACCGTTGCGCGAGCCGATCTCGGCGGACAGAGAGACGCCACCCACATTTAGACTTCTAATTAAGTCGTCAAGCCAATCTATGGATACGCCTGCGTCAACCAGCGCGCCCAACAGCATGTCTCCACTGGCACCACCGATACAGTTAAGGTAGGCAACTTTCAATGACCATCACTCACTTTGAATTGTCTCATGATAAGGAAGATAGAATATTTCAGCTTTCCACGGCATCGCTAGTCCTAAGCACGTTTGAAACGCCTATAGAAGCCCTTATTGCCTGTCTTAAAGTCTCAACCGGCAGCAATTCCATGCCCTTAGGTGGAACTACACTCTCAGACCCAACGGAGGGGACAACACAAAACTTCAGCCCCAGACGAGCGGCCTCTTGAACCCGACGATCCAACTGTGGCACTCTCCGAATCTCGCCAGTAAGACCGATTTCCCCAATTGCTGCCATATGATGACGCACCGGTACATCTTGCACACTAGAAGCGATGGCCAGAGCGACGGCCAAATCTGATGCGGGTTCGTCGACCCTCATGCCACCAACTATATTAATGACAACGTCCTGAGTAGCTAGCGGCAATCCAACCTGCCGACTTAGAACAGCACACACGACCAGGATTCTGTTGAAATCGACGCCGTTTGCAACGCGACGCGGTGTACCAAATATGGACGGGTTGGTCAGAGCTTGAACCTCAGTGAGCAAAGGCCGGCTTCCCTCGATTATCGATACAATAACAGAGCCGAACGAATCGTCTCGTCTCTCCGCGATAAAGGCTTGCGATGGGTCTTCGACATCCGTAAGCCCGCTGCTAGACATCTCAAACACACCTACTTCATTCGTAGATCCAAACCGATTCTTGACGCTTCTTAGTAACCGCCAAGAGCTTATCGGATCACCTTCCATATACAACACCGCATCTACCATATGTTCCATCACTTTTGGTCCAGCAACGTCGCCGCCTTTAGTTACATGGCCCGATAACAGAATGGGAACTCCCTCAGATTTGGCCCATCCCATCAACAAACGGGTACATTCCTTAATCTGGGATACACTAGCAGGAGCGGCCTCCAGACGAGCATTGTAAATAGTCTGGATCGAATCTACGACGACAAGCTTCGGCTTGCGAGCCTCGACCTCCATAATCACTCGGTCAAGGTCGGTGGCTTCAAGAAGAAAAACTCCTTGGCCGGAGAGCCCCATTCGTTCGGCACGTATCTTAATTTGAGCGGCCGACTCTTCACCAGAAACATAGAGAACCCCGCCAGCAACTCGGGCAACATCTGAGGCCAGTTTAAGTAACAGTGTGGACTTACCTATGCCGGGGTCACCAGATACAAGTACCAACGACCCAGGTACAACTCCTCCTCCCAAAACCCGATTAACTTCAGACGAGCCCGTCTCAAGCCTTGGGACTTGATCCACAGAAATCTCAGACAGTTCCTCTGCATCATTTATCGGCGCTACATCCCAGGCCCGAGTATGAGTTTCAAGTGCGTCCACACGCATCTCTACCAGCGTGTTCCATTCAGCGCACGAGGAGCATTGACCAGTCCACTTAGGAGTATCGTTGCCGCAACTTTCACAAACGAATTGGGTCTTATTTTTGGAGCGAGGCATGTTTGACACTAATCGCCGTACGGTTTGTGGCATTGTAACAGAGTGCGCACATAGGGCCGACAACTCAATTAAGCACCACGCGTCGGCAAAATACAGCGGAGGATGCACCTAGGAATTTGATAGCAAACCGGGGCGATAACTAGTTAGGTAATGGGAAAGACCGACGAAAAATGTAGTCCGTCATACCCACAACAACAACTACTACTAAGAACCCCTTATGCAGAAATCTTAGGGAGAGGAGACTGGGACGTAACCCTTATCGCATCCTCGTCAATTTCTATAACCGCTGTATCACCAGGATTGAGTTTACCCGACAATATGGAGTCGGACAGGGCATCTTCTACATGGTCTTGTATTACTCTTCGTACTGGCCTGGCACCGAACTGAGGATCATATCCCTTCTCTGCCAACCAATCTTTCGCTTCGTCTGTTATTTCCAAACTTATGCCCTTCTCACGTAGGCCCTGCGCAACCTCACTTATCTTATGATCGACTATTTCGTGCATCTGCTCCCTAGTAAGTGAGTGGAAAACCATTGTGCCATCGATACGGTTCAGAAATTCCGGTCTGAAAAACCGCTTTATTTCATCGAGGACATTCGTTTTCATTCGCTCGTATTTGTCCTTGCCTTCCTGACTGCCACTCTTGAGTTCAAAGCCCAGAGTCCTGTCCTGTCGTATCAAGTCTGATCCTATGTTACTCGTCATCACGACAATCGTATTCCTGAAATCGACACGACGACCTTTTGCGTCAGTGAGATGTCCATCATCAAAGATCTGGAGCAGTATGTTAAAGACCTCTGGATGTGCCTTCTCAATCTCATCGAGCAGTATCACTGAATACGATTTCCTGCGAACGGCTTCCGTGAGTTGACCTCCCTCGTCATACCCAACATACCCTGGTGGGGCCCCGACCAGCCTTGCAACAGAATGACGCTCCATGAACTCAGACATGTCAACCCGAACTATAGCTTCATCACTTCCGAACATAAATTCCGCAAGTTTCTGGACAAGATGCGTTTTACCAACCCCAGTGGGACCCGAAAAGATAAAGATACCGACAGGACGTTTTGGATCCTTTACCCCTGAACGAGCCCTGCGAACAGCTTTGGAAACCAAAGTTATAGCCTCGTCTTGGCCTACAACTGTTTCCCCAAGGGCCTCTTCCATTTTCAATAAACGTTCAGTCTCACCAGTAGACAGCCTAGTAACAGGTATACCAGTCCACATGCTAACTACTTCAGCAATGTCTTCCTCGGTAACCACGGGCTTCTCGTCCTTCTGATCCTCTTCCCATTGTTTTTCTAATTCCATCAATTTTTCAGAAAGTGTGGTCTCTCTCTCTCGTAGTTCCGCAGCATACTCATACTGGCGATCTGAAATTGCTTCGTCTTTCTCACTACGAAGGCTTTCAAGAGCCTTGGCAGCTTCGTTTACAGAAATCGGCGCCATGCTGAAATCAATTCGCACCCGCGATGCAGCCTCATCCATTAGGTCAATGGCTTTATCGGGAAGAAAACGGTCCGCTATGAACCGAGATGCAAACGTTGCAGCCGCTCTAAGTGAATCGTCGGTTATTTCAAGTTGGTGATGCTCTTCATACCGACCCTTGATCCCCCTGAGTATTTCAATCGTTTCTTCGGATGTCGGTTCTTCAACCGTTACTGGCTGGAATCGACGCTCAAGCGCCGGATCTCTCTCAACGTATTTGCGATAGTCGTCCAGCGTTGTCGCTCCGATAGTTTGAAGCTCGCCCCTTGCCAACGACGGTTTAAGAATATTAGCAGCATCTACGGCACCCTCAGCAGCCCCCGCGCCTACCATGGTGTGCATCTCGTCAATGAAAAGCACGCAGTTACCAGCAGTACGGATCTCCTCTACAACTTTTTTCAGTCTCTCTTCGAACTCACCTCTGTATTTGGTACCAGCAACCAATGCACCCATATCCAACGTGACTAAACGTTTCCCTTGCAACATGCTTGGTACTTCGTTCTTTGAAATCCGTTGAGCAAGAGCCTCAACAATCGCAGTCTTTCCCACCCCGGGTTCTCCAACAAGCACCGGATTATTTTTTGTGCGCCTACTAAGAATCTGGATAACACGTTGGATTTCTTTCTCTCTGCCGACCGTTGGATCAAGCTTTCCTGACTGAGCCGCTTTGGTCAGATCCACACCAAGTTGATCAAGTGTCGGTGTACGAGATCCAGTCTTGCTTGTACTACCAGTCTGAGGTTGCTGAAGACTTTGCGTAAGGATACGACTTGTCTCTGCACGAGTCTTATCCAAATTAACACCTAAGCTTTCAAGCACTCCAGCTGCTACGCCTTCTCCCTCACGCAACAGTCCTATCAGTAGGTGTTCTGTCCCGATATAGTGGTGATTGAGCCTGCGAGCCTCATCGACTGCCAATTCAATGACCTTCTTAGCCCTTGGTGTTAATCCGATCTCACCACCTGATGTTCGCTCACCACGTCCAATAATAAACTCTACTGCAGACCTAACTTTGTTCGGCTCCACGCCAAGATTTGCCAACACTCTCGATGCAACACCATCCGTTTCACGAACAAGGCCAAGCAGAACATGCTCTGTGCTTATGTAGGTATGGTTAAACCGTTGCGCCTCCTCTTGGGCCAACGACAGAACCCTGAGTGCTCTCTCTGAAAATTTTTCAAATCTACTAGTCATTTAAACATTCTCCTCGACGGAGTTTGTAAATAAAAACGCACTAACCTTCTTCTTCCCGTGCCTGCTTTAAACTGAGACCAAGCCTCCGACGCTCTGGTTCTATCCTGAGAATCTTCAGCCTGACTACTTCCTTTTCTCCGACAACCTCCCGTGGGTGGGTGATAGCCCTAGAAGTCAACTCAGAAATGTGTATTAAACCCTCGACAGAGTCCTCCAGTCGCGCAAACGCACCGAAATTAGTAAGTTTCGTTACCTTGGCATTGACAATGTCGCCAACGTGGAATTTTTCTTCTATCGTCTCCCATGGCTCAGGCTTGAGCCGCTTGAGACTTAACGCAATCTTCTTACCCTGGGAGTCAACCTTTAATATATGTACATCCAACTCATCACCAACGCTCACTACATCCTCAGGTGTTGTGATCGTGTCCCAAGAAAGCTCCGAAATATGGATCAGCCCATCAGCACCACCAAGATCGACGAAAGCACCAAAGCTGCTAATGCCAGTTACTCTACCACGCCGAACCTCACCCTCAACTAACTCCTCTATGAGCTTAGCCTTTTGTTCATCCCTCATTAGCATAACTACTTTGCGTTCGGAGAAAATAGCTCTATTACGGTCACGATCCAATTCCAGAACTTTCAGGGTCAGCTCTTTCCCTATTTCCGGTGAGACGTCGGATTCCCGGTCACTCGACGGTTCTGCAATTCCAGCAGTTTCTTCATCTTGTGACTGTTGGTTGTGAATACTTTGCCTAGGTATACTCGCGAGCTGAGACATAGGTACGAACCCTTGGATTCCTTCAACTTCAACAATAGCCCCACCCCGATTAAAACCAATCACTTTTCCAGCAACGGTTTCATCGGAATCAATGGCTTTCTTCAAAATTGGCCAGCCCTTCTCCCCAACCGCCTTATCTACAGAGAGTATGGCAGCATTGTCCAAAGTCTCGCCTTTGACAACGTACGTGATTATGCTATCTCCCACCGAAATATTGTCTCTCTCTTCAGCAGAAACAGTTCGCATCTCACCTGCCGGTACTATCCCTTCGGCTTTGTGACCGACATGAACCAAAATACCGTCAGAGTCAGCTCGCATAACTGACCCTTCCACCACATCGCCCCGCCGAAGCGGTTTAAGCGGCTTCATCTGGTCAAGGAGTTCACCCATATCCAGAGAGGTATCTTGATTTTGATCCGAAGTAGTCATTTCAACACATTGCTTTCGGTGGACAGATGGGGGTCTCTACGTCGGAAACAACGTCCTTACACCACCGCATAACACATTGAGGCTGCCTCATGAAGCCTGTCGCCAAAATACGGATGTGCTGTCGGGCGATCGTTTTGTTATCTCTCCGGTAGGATTGGCCCTATTTTATCACGGGCCTATTTGGCTGTATACCAATCATCCAACCAACATCCTACTCGAATGCATCCATTTGGTTAGGTTGGATATCCGGCCGTTCAAAATATTGGGCAACCACAACCGACTAATGTGACTCGTCTCCACCAATCTTTACGAAATTATGAGAAGGAGACAAAAAGCCCCCTGGCGGTGACCTATTCTCCCACACCTTTGCAAGTGCAGTATCGTCGGCGCTGAGGCGTTTCACTTCCGTGTTCGGGATGGGAACGGGTGGGGCCACCTCGCTAGAACCACCAGGGGGCAATTTAGCTATTTGGAGCACCGCATTCTGTTACGGCGCATTCGAGTAACCGTCCCCTCGAGTATATCGTTGCGGTACTAAAAGAGTCAATAATCAATCGGACTGCGACGGTGATTTTGATCTCGGTTTTACCCAACGTCTCGATTAATTTTTAGCACGGATCATAGCATACACTACCCTAGCAGGTTTATTGACGAGCCACAGACACCATGCTAGTATCTTTGCACGTTTAGGGCGAGCCTAATAATATAGATCACTGGCCATGGAGATCCAATTTGACTACGACTAAACTGGTTGACATTACACCATTAGCGGCTGAGAAACTCCGAGAGGCTATGGCTGAGCAAGGGGAGGAGGGCTCATTGCTTCGTGTGATGGTTATGCCCAATGAGCATGGTAGTGTTCAGTACATGCTAGGTCTCGAGAAAGAACCTTCGAAAGACGATCTAACCATAGAGGCTGAGTCTTTACGTATATTAGTAGATTCTGAGAGTGCACCTTTGGTCGAAGGGGCTCAAATTGACTACATCGACGGACTGATGCGAAGTGGATTTGTGATCAGTAACCCGAACATCCCCTCAACAGGTGGGGGGGGGGGATGTGGCGGCGGCGGTGGATGTGGTTGTGGCGGCGGCGGCGGCGGTGGATGTGGTTGTGGCGGCGGCGGCGGCGGGTGTGGCTGCGGGGGTCACTGAAACCAAACGTCGAATTTAAACAATGCTAGAGTAGGCGGGGTGACTGGAGGTCACCCCGCCTACGTTTTTATGGGCATAAATCCAAACGTGCGGGAAACCCAGGTAACTCATTCACCATGCTTTTTTCAGTACTCGGTCAGATCCACAT
>JASMAO010000170.1 GCA_030754315.1 SAR202 cluster bacterium | reverse complement strand
CCAAGAGGACTGGGATTCCGTTAGTAGGATTTCGAGCCAAGTTTTGGACCTTGATGAATCTAATGAAGACGCTATCACTTTCCTTAGAATGGCTGAGCGAAGACTGGGAACACCAGATGGCTCGGTCGTAACTGTACCTTCTGAAACACCTATCTCTTCAACAGAACCCTCACTACCAACTCCGAAAAAAGATCCCGACACTTTTGGAGACGGTCGATACGAGGTAAAGCGCTTTCTCGGTGAGGGTGGCAAGAAGATGGTGTACCTCGCCCATGATGATACCTTAGACCGCGACGTGGCTTTCGCTCTCATCAAGACCGAAGGGCTGGACTCCATTGGTCTCACTCGCATAAGCAGGGAAGCCCAGGCAATGGGTAGGCTAGGCTCACACCCGCACATAGTCACAGTATTTGACCTAGGTCAGCACGATGGCCAGCCTTATATGGTGACGGAACTCATGGGAGGTGGAGATGTGGAAGGCGTTATTGAAGACGCCCCTGACAATCGTATTCCTTTAGACCAATGCGTGAACATAGCCATCGAGACGTGCCGTGGCCTTGAATTTGCACACTCCAAGGGAATCGTTCACAGGGATCTAAAACCCGGGAATGTGTGGCTCACGGCAGACGGCATAGCAAAAATAGGTGACTTCGGACTTGCGGTTGCATCTGATCGAAGCAGGTTGACCCAGGAAGGAATGATGGTAGGCACCGTATCCTACATGCCACCGGAACAGGCGATGGGTGGGGATGTTACACAGCGCGCGGATCTGTACTCTCTAGGTGCAATGATGTACGAGATGGTCACCGGAAGACCTCCATTTCTAGGGGATGACTCTATCGCCATCATAGGCCAGCACATAAACACTCCTCCTGTAGCACCAACCTGGCATAACGCCGGATGCCCCAAGCCTCTCGAGGCCTTAATCCTTAGACTGCTTGCCAAGAATCCGGACGAGCGCCCTGAGTCGGCATCCGATGTGCTAATAGTAATGGAGGGCCTCGAGCTTCCGGGGTCTGGAGAGCAGCCCTCCTCCACAGTAATCTCCTCCTCTACAGAAGATGAAGCAAACGTACTGGACGGAGTGGCCTCGGGCATCTTCGTTGGCAGACAGCGGGAGATGGGAGATCTTAAGGCGGCGCTGGAAGACGTGCTCTCCGGAAGAGGCAAGATGGTGACACTTGTAGGTGAGCCGGGCATAGGAAAGACCCGAACTTCCCAGGAGCTAGCAACTTATGCGGGTCTCAGAGGGGCGAAAGTGTTGTGGGGAAGATGTTACGAGGAGCAGGGGGTTCCACCCTATTGGCCGTGGGTACAAGCGATACGGACTTACGTGCGAGATGAGGAGCCTCAGAAACTGAGCACAGAGATGGGAGCGGGAGCGTCTGACATTTCAGAAGTGGTGCCGGACGTAAGAACGCAGCTGCCCGGTCTTCCTCAGTCTCCCCAGCTTGAACCGGAGCAGGCCCGTTTCAGGCTCTTCGACGCTATAACCGCCTTTCTCCACTCAGCGTCCCAGTCCCGACCACTCGTCGTTGTGTTGGACGACTTGCATTGGGCAGACAAGCCATCCCTGCTTTTATTGCAGTTCATAGCAAGGGAGATTGGAAACTCCCGACTCATGATAGTAGGCACGTACCGAGACATGGAGCTGTCCCGCCAGCATCCACTGTCAGAATCACTCGGGGAGCTTACTCGTGAGCGCGCCTTCCAGAGGGTTCTGTTAAGGGGTCTTTCGCAGGAAGATGTGGCGAGGTTCGTGGAGGTTGCCGCCGGGGTGGATCCAGACCAGGGACTGGTGAACGCCGTATACACCCAGACAGAAGGCAATCCCCTCTTTGTGACGGAGGTCGTGAGGTTGCTGGTGCAAGAGGGACAGCTGAATCAGGCGTCTAACCTGAATACTACGGGAAGGCAGACCGATTCGTGGGCTGTTCGCATCCCCGAGGGGGTAAGGGAAGTCATAGGCAGAAGGCTAAACAAGCTGACGGAGAGATGTAACGAAACTCTGACTGTAGCCTCCATCGTGGGCAGAGAATTCGAATTCGACCAACTGAAGACGTTGGTGGACAATCTCTCGGACGACATGCTACTGGATGTGCTGGAGGAAGCACTGGCTGCCAGAGTGATCGAAGAGATGCCAGACTCCATAGGAAGGTACCAGTTCACCCATGCGCTGCTGCAGGAAACACTCATGGACGAGCTTTCACTCACACGTAGGGTACGGCTGCATGCCCGCATTGCCGAGTCTCTGGAAGCTCTGTACGGAGACCAAGATAAACAGCATGCCACAGAACTAGTTTTCCATTTCGAACAGGCACAGGCAATGCTCGGCACAGAGAAACTCATCAAGTACTCGGTCATCGCTGGCAAAGCTGCGCTAAATACCTTCGCTTTCGAAGAAGGCAGATCACACTTTGAACGTGCGAGGGAGTGTCTCACTTCGGATTCCGATCTCCTTGTAAGAGCGGAGATCCTCTATGGGTACGGGCGAGCCAGATCGGCGACTCAAGAAGGAGATTTTCAGATTTGCTGGGAGCTTATGGAGGAGTCATTTTACACATTCATGGAACTTGGACATATAAAAGAAGCAATCTCTGTCGCTGAAAATCTCAATCCGGATATTGTCAGATTATCAAAAGGAACAGACACGCTTCTTTTAGAGGCGCTGAGGCATACAGAGGGGGAGAGTACTGAACGGGCACGCATACTCTCTTTTCTCGCGATCTCCCAGGCGGCGCAAGGCCAAATGGAAGAGGCAAGTGTCACCCTGAATGAAGCTCTCAATAACGCAAGTGAGTGTGGTGAACAAGGAATACAAGCCGTCGTGATGTCTCAGCAGGCAGGACTTGCTGTCCAAAGGTTCGATTTCGATTATGCTGAAGCAAAGGCATTGCAGGCATACGAACTGGCAACTCAGCTAAAAGATGGGGCATCCATTGCCGCTACACTCATTTCTCTGTCTGCTCTCTATAAGGCCACGTGTAACCTAGAGGGCCTCGAAAGAGTAGTTAAGATTGAAGAAAACCTGGCAAACAGCGGAATGAGATTTCAGCGTAATTCTGCGCTAAGTTTGTCCCGGGCATGGAGTCACTGGTTTAACGGCAACCCAAGTGGCGTGGCCGAAGTTTACGTTATGCTTCGCGAAAGCAACATGGGCTATGCTCAGACACCCGAAGGGGTGTACTTGCTGGAGATAGGAGATGAGTCGGCAGGAAGAAGGCAACTGGATAATGTCGTCAATTACGCGAATTCTGAGGAAAACCCTATTTTGGCACATTTTATACAGGGATTGGCATGGAGTTCGATTCTCTTAGGAACCAACGAGTACGCAGATCATGCAAGGTTAATGCTGGATTCTGTAAGGGGTGATGAAAGCATTCAAAGTAGCGTAGATGTCTTAGTCGGAAAGGCCTTCATAGCAGTATGCACGGGCGATATAGAGTTTGGAGAGGAGGTGTTCTTAGAGCTGTCAGCTATACCGAATATGGTGTTGGGCTTACAGGTCACGTCCAGAGCAAAGGGAATCCTCGCCAAGATGTTGGGTGAGAATGAATTAGCTAGGCAATATCTTAAGGAGGCGATCGACTTCTGTGAAAGCCGAGGCATGAAGCCCGAGCTCGCCTGGGCGTACTCGGACATGTCAGAGCTGGTGGCAGAGATAGATGATAATCGGGCTACGAGTCAGCAACTGGTTGATAAGGCTCTCGCAATTGCCAACGATATCGGCATGAAGCCCCTGACAAATCGTATTCTGGGTAGACGGGATATACTCAAGGCATAGGGTTTTCCACAAGCTCAATCGTGGCCTGAGGGTCAATGACCCATCGATGAACAAAATATCATCCAATCGGAAGATTCTTGATAGGAAATTATGTACCAGAGCGTGACCATACATAAAAGGGAGTGAGATTATGTCAGAAAGCAACAGGGGAGATATCTACAAGGAACTAGGTGCGACTCCAATAATAAACGCTATCGGCAGCGTTACGATGCTAGGCGGATCTACCCCGACTCCAGAGGTGCGAGCAGCAATGGAGAGGGCAGGAGATTCGTACATTCCTCTGATGGAGTTGGAGGAGAAGGCTGGGGCGGCTGTTGCAGACATGGCCGGTGTTCCCGCTGCCTACGTCACTTCTGGCGCTGGATCAGCCCTGACACTTGCAGCTGCGGCAGTGATGGCGGGAGATGATGACGACCTAATCCAGCAGCTTCCGGACACAACTGGTATGAAAGGCGAGATACTCATCCAAAAGAGGCAGAGGTACTGGTACGATCGCTGCTTGGAA
This sequence comes from SAR202 cluster bacterium, assembly GCA_030754315.1. GTDB lineage: Bacteria > Chloroflexota > Dehalococcoidia > Lucifugimonadales > JASMAO01 > JASMAO01. The sequence goes on along the minus strand of JASMAO010000170.1, from coordinate 2,580 downwards.
GCTTCCGGAGCTAAACTCGTCGACTTCGGTACTGATTCTAGAACAACTAAAGAAGATCTTCGAAATGCCATCGGAGATAATACAGCGGCAGTGCATTTCTACATGGTCGAGCAGGATCCAGATCCCGACGCTCTCTCTCTGGAAGACACCATTGAGATAGCCCACGATCATGATCTGCCTGTTCTGGTTGACGCAGCGGGACAGATTTACCCTTTGGGCAACTTCGGAAAGTACGTCAAAATGGGGGCCGACTTCCAATGTATAGCTGCCAAATACATGGGAGCCTCCCAGTCAACAGGGTTGGCGCTCGGTTCGGAGGATATGATTAGAAAGATATCCAAGCAATCCTTTGTTGGATATGAAGGACGCAGAATTCGGGGTATCGGCAGGCCCCACAAGGTCGATCGACAAGAGATGGTCGGTGTAGTGGTGGCGGTTAGGCAGTGGATGACAATGAACCATGAAGACCGACTCTCATCTATTGAGCAGCGCAGTAACAGGATGATCGAGATTCTATCAGGTATCGAGGGGGTGTCTGCCACTTTGATTGATAACATGATCGGCCACCAACCTTTCGGTGTACAGGTTCGAGTCAACGAAAGTGTGACAGGGCTCACACTGCAAGATGTTGTGGACAAACTGAAACAGGGGGATCCGCCTGTTTGGACACGCGCTCGAGACGGGGACGACTATATCGCGCTACACATTTTCGGACTGAGCGAAGGTGAGGAAGAGATCGTTGGGAACCGTATAGCCGCATTGTTTGACTGATTACAAAATAGGAACTCTATCTAGATACGTCGTGGAATCTCAAAGCCTCTGGCTAAACACGATTACGAGATTAGTGATTATGATTGGCAATGTCCCACCAATCACTCCCCCAAACACGGCACCTTTCAAAGGAAGAATTCCGGGTAAACCGGGTAGTGATACGACTCTACGCCAGTTTATCCAAAAAGGATCGAGCGCCTGAAGCTAGCCACGGAGACCAAGGTATTCCGACGAACCTAACACCTTTGCTTAGATAGGCATCGATTGTTGAGTCGTTGACAAGCATGCCTGCGGTCTTGCCTGAACCGACGATTGTGGCGATGCCTCGTTCTACTGCTGACTGAACGTCAGGGTGAGTTGTCTGTCCTGTCAATCCCATGCTCTGAGCCAGGTCACCAGGAGCAACGTAGAATACGTCAATGTGTTCAACGGTTACGATCTCCTCCAAGTTGTCGATCGCCACAATATCCTCTATAAGGACAGTAATCAACGTTTCGTCGTTAGCTGTCTGTACATAGTTTTCCACACCGTAGCTTTGACGACCGCCTGCGGCTCCACGATGCCCGATAGGGCCAAACTTGGAGGCGTCCACCACCGCACAGGCATCCTCAATGGTATCGACATGGGGGACCATGATTCCCTGCGCTCCCAGGTCGAAGGTCCTATAGATAACGCCCGGCAAGTTCAGATTAACCCTGACGATTGAAGTCATCCCCCAAAGGTCGCAGGCCCTACTCAAATCTGACACGTGACCAAAATCCACTGGCCCGTGCTCACCTTCAATAAGGATAGAGTCAAACCCAAACTGCCCCATAAAATCGATCATATCCGGCGAGTTATGCGCACCCATCAGCATAGTTACTACCTCCCCATGATCCAGCTTTCGTTTGGCTTTGTTCTCGCGCATTTTTGCCATATCTTCTACCTTGAAAAGATTGTCTATGATTAACCGAGTGAGTGTAGATCGGCGAATGGGGCACGTCAATTCATAGGTAAATGTTTGGGGCATGAGTTCTTTTAATAAAATATGGCTGGCTCAGGAGAAGGTTAGTGCCCCGGATTAGATTCAGAATCGGGTCACAATCCGTTACCGGAAAAATCGGTAATTGACCTCTTCCGATGATCTTTCATTCCCGATAGACAATCTCAGTTCAATAGGAGTAAAAAAATGATATCCCCCAAAAGGAAGCCTTCAATGACACCTGGCGAGGCATTGGAATTTCACCAGGATGCCCTGGTCGTGGATAGTAAAATGATCGTCAGCCAAGGCACCTTATATACAGAGAAGATGCGTGAAGCAATGGCAGAGTGGGTCAATGAAGGTCGCCTATCTAGATTTGAGATTCAAGAGCGATTACTCGAGATGGAAATCCAAGAGATTCAGAACTCACCAGAAGCAAGGGAACAGTTCCTAGATTTCTGGAAGAGGACCGGTGTAACGGTAGGAAGTTCCACTTACGCAGGGCCCCATCCACCAGACGGGGCTTTCGAGACTGCGGTCAGGTCACTAGCGCGAGGTCGGGCTACCATTGATGCCATGCAAGACAATCTACGCCTTGTGTTGACTTCCGCTGATCTGGAACAAGTCTACAGGGATCGAGTTCACGGGATCATATTCGACTTCCAAAACACGACTCATATTGGGGGTGATCTGAGCAGACTTAAAGTTTTTCGCGATATGGGTCTTCGGATTGTACAACTCACCTACAATCTTCGGAATCTTGTCGGAGATGGTTGTACTGAGCGATATAGGACCGGATTAACTTATTTCGGCATCGAAGTCGTTGAGTGCCTAAACGAGCTCAACAT
>JASMAO010000169.1 GCA_030754315.1 SAR202 cluster bacterium | reverse complement strand
GGTATTCGGATACCTGATTGGTACAATAACGCCAGCAGACCAACCGTTTTCATAGCCAGGGTTTTCCCACCAGTGTTCGGGCCCGTTATGACTAGAACATGCCAGTCTGGGCCTATACTAACGTTGATTGGCACCGCCTTTTCACCAAGAACAGGGTGTCTCGCATTATTCAAATTGACTACCGATTCTGACAAACCGGTACTCCCTTCAGTACTCTCTTGATGATTGATGGAAACACCGCCCACCGCCTTGCTGTATCGAGCACGAGCTAATATATAGTCGATGCGTGCCGTAAGCTCTATCCCTTCTCTGATTTTCTGGGCAATATCCCCAACAACCTTTGACAGCCTCCGTAGTACCCTGGCTTTCTCGCGTTCCTCCTCCAAACCCAACTCTCGCCACGCGTTGCAAAGCTCTATCGTAATAAACGGCTCTACGAACAATGTAGATCCAGTGTTTGAGGCATCATGGACGATGCCAGGAATACGATTACGCATCTCAGCCTTTACCTGCACTACAAGCCGGTTACCACGCATTGAAATTACATCATCCTGTAACGCTTCCGTATTGAACGGAACCTTAATCAATTTTTCTAATGCGTCCGATGCGTTCTGGTAAGCATGTCTTACCTGTCGACGTATAGATCCTAGATTCGAGGATGCTGAATCAAGTACAGCCCCCATTTTGCCAACTGACCTACGGATCCGGCGTTGGAATTGCTGTAGATCAGGAATTTCACAACAAAGAGCAGCGATGTGAGACATCGGATTGTTAGGCACACTAATAGTAACTCTCGCTCTTTCCAAAACTTTTAGCACATCCGCGACCGCAAGCAATTCTTGCCCAGAAAGCACACCCCCAATCTCCGCCCGATTGATTAGCTCCGTCGGATCGATATCACAATACAAGTCAATGTCACCGACTTTCTCAATAACCACGATGCCCTGTGTAGTCTCATCCTGCAGAACCTCTACGCCCGACGACACGTAAATCGGGCGCATGCTCTCAGCAATACTACGCGCAGCAAAGAAGCGTGTTTGCGCAACTACTTGGTCGAGAACCGTCTTGTAATCCAAAAGGTCCAGCGCAAACTCAGTGAGTTGCACTTTTTTTGCCTTACCCATTTCAGTTTTATTCCCGGCTTTCATTTTCACATCGATCATTCATTTTCCACACAATTTTATCAGTGCAAGCAATCGACAGAACCGAACTCAGCTAGGAAATGACCAACCGTGCTATGATATCCGCAGTTTTAATCCCGTTCATCTTTCCCACATCGACAGTGGGAAGGCACCGTCTAAGCCAATGTTAGATCGCATCACCGTCAAAGTTCCAGCCACCAGTGCGAATATGGGCCCGGGATTCGATTGCATGGCAATTGCCCTCGATATGTGGAACAGCGTCACAGTCGAGTTAGGCAAGAAGGGCTTTCAGGTATGTGGTGAGGGAGCAGAGTCCCTAAGCCAAGGATCTACCAACTTGGTGGCCCAAAGCTTTCGGAAGGCTTTTGAGGAATCCGGTCGTAAACCACCTAACACCAAGTTCGCCTGCAACAATGGTATCCCATTAGCTAAGGGACTAGGCAGTAGCTCAGCAGCGGTGGTATCAGGTTTGGTTGCCGGGAATGAGTTTTCCGGGAATCATCTATCACAGAGTGATCTACTGAGACTGGCTACAGAGATTGAGGGACACCCTGATAATGTTTCAGCTGCCCTGCTTGGTGGCTGTCAAATTGTTATAGAAGACGACGGGAAATTGATTACCTCTCGAGTCTCGGTTCCAAATGACCTGAAGGCAGTCGTCTTTGTACCAAACACACCGATGCCAACCGAAAAAGCGCGGAATCTATTGCCACCAAATGTGGATCGCACCAACGCGGTATTCAACGTAGGCCGTGCGGCATTGCTAATCAACGCTTTGGCCACAGGCGATCTTGCGAACTTGAAAGTTGCAACTCAGGATAGGTTGCATCAACCAGACCGGTCCGTCATATTTCCGTCAATGAAAGTCATCATTCAAGCCGCGCTTAATGCGGGAGCGCACGGAGGATTTCTGTCAGGAGCCGGATCTAGTATTTTGGCCCTGGCAACGGAGCGGGAGATCACGATCGGCTACGAGATGGCGGAGGCAGCCTCCAAATCCGGTATTGAAGGAGTATTTGAAGTGGTTCACTTATCAGAACAAGGAGCACACGTCGGCAATGACAGCATGGACATCACGGTGAATAGACAACATTAACGATGGCTTTAATAGTCCAAAAATATGGTGGCAGTTCTTTGCACGACGGGGATGCAATTCAAAACGTGGCTCGTCGAATCGCCCGTACTCAAAACCAAGGAGATAAAGTAGTCGCAACGGTATCTGCCATGGGTAATACAACCGATGAGTTGATATCACTTGCGCGCAGCGTCTCTACTGAACCTCACCCCAGAGAATTGGACCTCCTTCTATCGACTGGGGAATTGGTATCCTGCACCTTGTTGGCTATGGGGCTTAGATCCATGGGACTGAATGCGGTCAGTCTCAGTGGTGCACAGGCCGGCATACATACAAATGCCAAATTCGGGAATGCGAAGATTCAATCTGTGGAACCCACCCGCATCATCCAGGACCTGGACAATGGAAATATTGTTATAGTGGCAGGGTTTCAGGGTATAACTGACGATATGAACGTGACAACGCTTGGTAGAGGGGCATCAGATATAACAGCTGTCGCACTCTCAGCAGCACTCAATGCTGACCGATGTGAGATATACACGGACGTAGCTGGAATATACACAGCTGATCCGAGGCTAGTACCCAAAGCTCAAAAATTGAATGAAGTCGGATTCGAAGAGATGCTAGAACTCGCCAGCTACGGTGCCAAGATGGCACCGCGTTCTATCGAGTTGGGTATGGTTTATGATATCCCGATCTTGGTCGCGTCAAGTTTGAATGATGAGCCTGGTACATTAATCCACCGGGGAGCAGAGATGAGTAACAGTATAGGTGAAATCCGAAACAGAGTCAGAGGGGTAGCAACAGACATCAATGTCACGAAGATCACACTGTTAGGGATTCCTAATCGTCCTGGAAGTGAAGCTGATGTTTTTGAACCGCTGGCAGATGCAGATATCAGCGTCGACGTGATCGTTCAAAGCACCGTAGTGGACGGTCACACTGATCTGACTTTCACGATCAAGGGAACCGACAAGGAACGCGCCCTAGCCGTAATGACTAAAATATCCCAAGAAATAGGAGCCTGTGGAGTAACAGCAGCAGATGGACTAGCCAAAGTAAGCATAGTAGGGTCGGGGATGCAAGATGCTCCTGGCTACGCCTCTAGAATGTTTCGCGCTCTTGCTGACGCCGAGATTAGCATAGACGTTATCACAACCTCGGAGATTCGAATAACATGTGTTATAGACGCCTGCGACATTAAAAAAGCTGCACAAGCAATACACAGTGCTTTCCTGGTCGAGAGTACCGAATAGTCTCAGATGTTACGGGACTCGCACAGCCGAGTTTCTTTTAGCCCTCGATCAATCCCTATATCAGTAACTGGAATCATGGTATACAAAGAACCCGACGAATTAAACACACCCTTATTATCCATCGTCATACCCGCATATAACGAAGAACGACGAATCACGGCAACTTTGGACACCGTGATGTTTTACTTAGAGGCACAATCCTATTCTTGGGAGTTGATCGTCGTAGACGACGGAAGCACGGACAGAACCGCTTCGTTATTGGCTGATTGGGCAGAAAAGAATGACCGATTCAAAGTCACCTCACTACCTCATCGTGGGAAAGGATTTGCAGTCAAACATGGCATGCTACAAGCTCAGGGACGGTACAGACTCATGTGCGACGCCGACCTTGCCGTGTCAATCGAATATCTTGGTGAATTCCTCAACGCCATCCACGGAAATTCCGACATTATCATCGCATCCCGTCAGAAAACAGGTGCCCGTCGCATCCATGAACCAGTGTTCCGGCATCTCCGTGGTCGCTTATTCAACTTAGCAATTCGACTGCTAGCTATCCCGACTTTGTCAGACACCCAATGCGGATTCAAATGTTTCGAAGCGGAAGTGGCAGAAACCTTGTTCTCACTTCAAAAAACAGCCGGATTCGGATTCGACGTGGAAGTACTGTATCTAGCGCGTAAGTTAGGACACCGAATCGTTGAACAGCCAGTCGATTGGTATCATCGTGAGGATAGTACAGTGCGTCCACTAGTAGACTGGTTCGTCATGCTAACGGATGTCATAATGATTCGACTTAGAGACCTCACCGGAAAATACAAGGTTTAAGATACGGTACCACCAGTTGAAATACATAATGTGTGACACTAGTAACCCGTCAACTTCTACCAACAAAAACCTCTTGACCAACAAAAAGGTCACGGTCGTGTTACCAACCTACAACGAAGCATCAAACCTACCAGACGTTACCCATAGCCTTTTCTCCTTGGATCTGCCCACGCTAAATGTGATCGTTGTTGATGACGGGTCTCCAGATGGAACTGGGCAAGTGGCTGAGCAGCTCGCAATACGGCTGGGTGGTCACTTAGAAGTGATCCATCGTGATACCAAGCAAGGTCTTGGCACAGCTTACGTCGCTGGGTTCAAGAGAGCAATCCAAAATGGAGCCGAGGTAGTAATTGAAATGGACGCCGACCAATCGCACGACGTGACATATTTACCCGCGTTCCTAAACCACTTGGAAAGCTCTGATGTTGTGATTGGTTCTCGATACGTCCGCGGAGGCGGATCGGAGGAATGGAGCGCATTCAGACGTTTTATCAGTGGACTCGGTAACCTAGGAATTCGATGGGTTGCTGGCCTCAAGGTCCATGACGCTACGTCAGGTTTCAAGGCGTTTCGAGTATCAGTCCTAAAAAGGCTAGATATGGATGTATTTCGCTGCAGTGGGTTCGGCTTCCAGGTCGAGATGGCACACGCTTGTCAACAGATGGGTTACAGAGTGATTGAGCACCCAATCATCTTTAAAAAACGAGCCGATGGAAAGTCGAAGATGTCTGCATTCATCGTGGCGGAGGCCCTTTGGAAACTGTTCTTTCTACGTTGGAGAACCCAAATTCGAAATTAGCTCCTCAGATGGTATAAAAAATGCTTGAACACCCTTATTTGATGGGCTAGAATCGGCCAATCTGAGTACCGAACAGGCAGAACAAATTTGATGGCTTTCAGTTCCAACAATCAGGGGAAGTCCAAGGAGGAGATGGTGACAAAAGCCGTCTCATTGGCTATGAACAGCAGATGGGACGAAGCCATTGAAGCAAATCAAACCATTCTTGCCATATGGCCAGATGACCTTGAGTCGTATAACCGCCTCGGTAAGGCTCTCGCAGAACTCGGACGCAACCGGAAAGCCAGGGAGGCTTTCAGACAGGCCCTAGCGTTATCCCCGCACAACACGATTGCCAAGAAGAACCTAAACCGCTTGGAACAACTTGATGATGAAATTCCTACAGAATCCTCTGGAAGTGCGAATACGCCTAGAGTTTTTATAGAAGAGAGAGGCAAAGCCGAAGTCACCGCACTCATCAATCCTGCGGGACCAAAGGCACTCCTTAAACTCGCTCCGGGGTACCTCGTCCATCTCAAGGTCTCTGGGAGCAACCTAGATGCCCTTGGACCAAATGGCCAATGTGTCGGTACGGTAAAGCCTCAAATAGCGTCCAGACTGATTCGTCTGTTAAAAGGTGGAAACCTCTATACTGCGACCGTAACACACGTCAGTGCGAATGAACTCACTGTGTTAATAACGGAGGTGTTTAAGCACCCATCCCAGGCATCGAGTGTATCCTTCCCAACCCGACGCGAACCCAAGTTCCAAACATCTGGGTACCGTGCCCACCCTGTAGAACCCTCTCGGTCTCCTCACACCGCGAGCAGCGAAGCGAGAGAAGGATTCCTCACCAAGGATTGGTCTAGCGACGATACAGAGCCTGGGGACGATGAAGTCTTCAGTCCAACCCTTCATGGGGTGCTAAACGCCACAGAAATCAACCCTGAAGAAAATATCCAGGACTGACTTGATCAATTAGCTCCTTTTACTAGATTGACTATTGGCAAAATTGACACACATACACCACGATCCCGAGATGCCTTCACAACAACACTATGGCCTTAATATGACCATCCGTTCATACGAGAAGGTTGGCGTCGCGCTATCCGACGACCAGGGAGTTCATGTTGTTTCGCATTGGCCGAGACGATGATACGTTCATCATAGGCACATGTAGAAACCTCTAAATTTCACGTAGATAGAGCCCCCACGTCTGCATCAATTCTTTAACACGGACGTCTTCGAACTGGGCAAGTTGTTTCATGAATCCGGCGAAAGCGTGAACGTGAAGTAAATCGTCGGAACAAACCCAACTCTCCTCACTCGGAACGACGTAAATCATTACACTTTGATGTTCACATTCCAGTTTGATACGCTTGCTGCCTGTATCGTGTTTGACTTCAAGGCCATAGTCACTCATTATTCATCCTCCCAAGATATGTAAGTAGACGTCGCACTCCATCAGCGTGATTATAACAATGCCAGAACCAACCTCTCCGTACGATTTTCGGGTACCATGGGGACTGAGGTATACATCAGCTCAATTTTTCTTGCTCTGGTAATCAATGTTCCTACCGTCATCATCCTCCCAGTTTCAGATGATTCCAAATTGACCGGGGAATCTTTTACAATCACCGTGACTTCTGTGTTGATCCAATTACCAAAAACATGAGTATCCGATATCTTCGTGTTCAGAAATTTGCCCTGGTCGGAATGTCTTAATACAGCCAATATCGGGATAACAGAAATGCAAAACCGTATAGATACAAAGCTGAAAGAAGCAAGAGACGAGGGCAGGACAATATTAGCACCGTTCGTGACCATTGGATTCCCAACGATACCGATGTCGTCGGAAGTCATAACCTCAGTGCTCGAAGCTGGATCAGACATGCTCGAATTAGGCATTCCATTCAGCGACCCACTGGCAGATGGCCCGACGATACAAAAAACCAGCTTTGCCGCACTAAAAAACGGCGTCACAGTTCACACGGCCCTAGAAGTTGTACGGAAACTGAGAGAACAAGGCACTAAGGCGCCATTTATCTACATGGGATACTACAATCCGTTTCTACGTTACGGGACAACGGCATTCGCTCGAGACGCTATCACCGCCGGTGCAGATGGCGTCATAGTGCCAGACTTACCGACAGAGGAGGCAGGTCCCTTTAAGTCGGTATGTGAGTCCCACGGTCTCTACCTGATCCCTCTACTAGCACCTACTAGTACCGATAAGCGGATCAAACAGGCTTGCCTTAACGCCAAGGGATTTATATACTGCGTGAGCCTCATGGGCGTGACTGGTGCGAGGCGGGGCCTCCGATCAGATATTAAAACGCTTGTAGATAGGATTCGAAAACATACTGATCTTCCAATCATCATAGGATTCGGCGTATCCAGTCGACAGGACGTGGAGGAAATAGGAAGGATCGCCGATGGAGCCGTAGTTGGAAGTGCTCTTTTGGACAGAATTGGCAGAGCCAGCACCGAAGATATCCCTGAAGTGGCAAGGAATTTTATAGAATCATTGATTCCATCAAAACGTATTAATCACAAGTACAAAGACTGACGAGCACAGCTATGTCCAGTGTGAGAGGTATTCGCGGTGCAACAACGACTAGGGAAAACACGAGAAACGCTATAGTAGACGCCACGAGAGATCTCCTCGAGAAAATCGTGTCGGCAAATGATCTTATTCTTGACGACATCGCAGCGGTTATTTTCACAACCACCGAGGATCTCAACGCAGACTTTCCAGCGCAAGCGGCTCGTCAAATGGGATGGGAGCACGTCGCCCTACTGAACAGTCACGAAATGAAGGTGCCGAACTCACAAACGATGTGTGTCAGAACGTTGCTGTTGGTCAACACCGAAAAGAACCCACAAGATATAGTCAACGTCTACCTCAGGGACGCCGAGAACCTTCGAACCCGAGGGGGCAGCAGATGAAGCCGGTACGTCCATACTAATCTGGGCGACCCAACACCTTGATCCTCAGAAAGTTGGCATAACATGATGGTGCCACGCATGTCAACACTCTAGACACCTGCCATATTAGGGATATCTTTGTCTCGCTCTACCTAAACCACAAGCCTCGACGAACTGTTTACGTTCCTCTAGGCTGAGGGCAGTGAAGCCACTACCTGACCCTGCTGCCGGGAATACAGTGCTCCCCTGCTTTACGACTCGACCCACAATCCGCTGGGCATTGTCCACAGCGCCTTCACGTCCGATGACGAATTGTCATTGAAGGGTGTACAGAGGTAGAATTCGTGACCCATCTCAACGACTAGTCTATATATTTTGATCTCATCATATCGGTGGTTGAAGGCCGCATTCAACTCGTATTTAGTCGTAGGTAGGGGTGCGAATCTATTGACAAAAAGATCCCATTGGCCTTATCGTGGAACGACTGTGCTCATTATTGGTTCCCCACAAAACTTGTACTATTATTTTACCGACCCCGATATCGCCGGTTGCGTCCGGGTGCGTGCGAACAGCTAATCCGAAGCACATCAAAGTCAGACCAGGACCTCAACCGGATCAGGTTGGGGTCCTTTTTTATGGAGGTGAAATCATGCCAGCAACGACAAAGGATCAGCAGGGGCTGCGAGACATCAACGTTAATGCCACGGAACGTCTAATGCCCCCATCCGAGTTACTGTCAGAGTTCCCGCTAACAGGGATTGCGGAAGAGACCGTTCTAAAAGGCAGGGAGGCCATACGTAAAGTGCTGGACGGCACAGACGGAAGATTCATCATCATAGCCGGTCCATGTTCGATACACGACTACGACACGGCACTTGAGTACGCTGATAGACTCCACCGTCTTACACAACCACTCAGCGACCGCTTGCTGACAGTGATGCGGGTCTACTTCGAGAAACCACGTACTACTGTTGGATGGAAAGGGCTCCTATATGACCCAGACCTCAATGATAGCTTCGACATAGCGACAGGGCTTCGCCAAGGCCGGTCACTACTGCTAGAAGTGGCTAAGATGGGAATCTGTTCAGCTACGGAATTCCTCGATCCGATCGTCCCGCAGTACACCGCAGACCTTGTATCTTGGGCAGCAGTCGGAGCTAGGACCACAGAGAGTCAAACACATCGCCAGATGGGCAGCGGCTTGAGTATGCCTGTGGGCTTCAAGAACGGGACTGACGGCAACATCCAAATAGCCATCGATGCAATGATCACTTCCCGCGCATCCCACGGTTTTCTGGGAATCGACCTTGACGGCCACGCTTCAGTAATTCAGACCAAGGGCAACCAGTATGGGCATCTCGTGCTTCGCGGGAGTAACGACGGGCCAAATTACGACTCTCAATCCGTAAACGTAGCGCAGCGACGACTTTCCTCTGCTGGAGTTCCGTCGACTCTTTTAGTGGACTGCAGCCATGGCAACTGCAACAAGGACCACACCAAGATGAACGTCGCTTTCCAAGATGTTGTCAAACAAAGAGCTTCAGGCAATAGTCGTTTGATCGGGTGCATGCTAGAGAGCAACATCAATTCGGGTAGCCAGAAGTTGAACGGTGGACCAGATGGCCTGCAATATGGTGTCTCCATCACCGACCCATGCATCGGATGGAAAGAAACCGAGGAACTCTTCCACTGGGCACACGATTTCCTCGAAGGGAATATGAGCTAGTTGTCGTTGGTGGGAACTCTACGTCGATTAATCGCTTAACTACGGAGCCATCTATACCTCCCATAACTTAACACCCAAGAACGATTTCGGAAGTAGACTTGTCTGGGATTGTAAATCCCATTCAAAATGCACTTCTTGAGTGTCTTGAGAGGTTAAAACCGCATTTTTCCTCGACCCTTAGCCTGTTGACACTGCCTCTCGTGATTCGTATAATTCTGGTTTGTCGCCTTTTCTAAGGGAGGGTTCCGTGCGGCCAGAAGTGTGGCCCAAGAATCATGGCTCTCCGGGGGTTAGTGGATGCCAACAGTCAATCAGCTTGTACGCAAGGGACGCAAAACGAGGCGCCGGAAGGACACAGCTCCGGCACTGAGGTATAGATTTAACTCGCTGAAAAACCGCGGACAGCGAGATTCAGGTTCCCCTCAAAAACGAGGCGTATGTATTCAGGTCCGTACCATGACACCCAAAAAGCCGAACTCCGCGCTTCGTAAAGTAGCGAGGGTCAGACTTACCAATGGAATGGAGGTCTCGGCCTACATACCCGGCGAGGGGCACAACCTACAGGAACACTCAGTCGTACTCATAAGAGGCGGGAGAGTTAAGGACTTGCCTGGAGTCCGATACCATGTCATACGGGGCACTTTGGACACAGCGGGTGTCGAAGAGCGCAAGCGTGGTCGTTCAAAGTACGGTAGTAAGCGAGGATAAGTATAAATGTCCAGACGACGGCGAGCAGTTCGACGCAAGATTCCGCCAGACCCTAAGTACGGCAGCACTGAACTGACTCGTTTCATAAAAAAGGTGATGCTCAATGGCAAGCAAACCACAGCACAGAGAATCGTCTTCTCCGCGCTAGAGGAAGTCGAGAGCCAAGCTCACAGGCCTGGGATAGAAGTTTTCGAGCAAGCTATCCGTAATGCCACCCCAATGATCGAGGTTAGGTCCCGTCGCGTGGGCGGAGCGACATATCAAGTTCCCACCGAAGTCAGACATGAGCGCAGGATGGCACTAAGTATGCGGTGGATCATACAGGCAGCCAGAGCACGTAGTGGACGACCCATGGCACGCCGTCTCGCCGAAGAGTTCATGGAAGCGTCCCGTGGTCAAGGCACTGCTGTGAAGAGGAAAGAGGACCTACACAGAATGGCTGAAGCCAACCGAGCCTTTGCACATTACAAATGGTGACTTTGTAACATCCTTGCCTCATCGCGAAACGAGATAGAGATAATAGATGGCCACTAGCAAAGAAAACATAGAACAAATCAGAAATATTGGATTCATAGCGCACATAGATGCCGGAAAGACTACGGTCACCGAGCGTGTACTCTTTTTCGCAGGACGCATATACAAGCTTGGGAACATAGATGATGGTACGACAGCGATGGACTGGATGGCTCAGGAAAAAGAGCGAGGTATCACCATTACATCCGCCGCAACAGCATGTAACTGGGGTGAGTATCAAATAAACATCATTGACACTCCCGGACACGTGGATTTCACTGCTGAAGTGGAAAGAAGCCTAAGGATACTGGATGGTGGTGTCGTGGTTTTCGACGCCGTCGCCGGAGTTCAACCCCAATCTGAAACTGTTTGGAGACAGGCTAACACGTATGATGTTCCTCGAATTTGTTTCGTCAACAAAATGGACAGAGTAGGTGCAGATTTCCACCGAACAATAGATAGTATCAAGAACCGACTCTCCGCCAATCCTGTCGCGATTCAAATACCTGTTGGGCGTGAAGATTCCTTCCGTGGTGTCATCGATCTGATTGAAGAACGCTCGTTCCTCTACGAGACAGAGGATGCTCATGTTCCGACAGAGGGTCCAGTACCGGAAGAAATGGTCGGGGAATTCAAAAACTATAGAGACCAAATGGTCGAGAAGATAGCCGAGACTGACGACGAACTCATAGTAAAGCTTCTCGACGACCAAGAAATCACCAAGGGCGAGATAAAGTCAGCACTGCGTAGGGCAACTATCGATTACAGAATTGTCCCGGTCGTGTGCGGCAGCGCATTGAGAAACAGAGGGGTCCAACCACTGTTGGATGCCATTGGGGACTACCTACCTTCCCCAGCCGATATCCCGTCAGCCCTTGGCAAGGATGAGAAGGGAGAGAGCGAGATCGTCCGTGAAGCAAGTATGGATGCGCCATTCTCCGCATTAGCGTTCAAGGCGGTAATAGACCCGTTCATAGGGCGTCTCGTTTACATCCGAGTTTACTCAGGAAAAGCTACAGCCCGAGACACTATTCTCAATTCCACCACCGGTAAACGCGAACGACTAGGGCGGATTGTACAGATGCACGCGCAACGTCGTGAAGAAATTGAGGAGATTGGAGTCGGCGATATTGCAGCGATAGTGGGTTCAAAAGACACCTCAACTGGTGACACCCTATGTGCCGAATCTGATCCCATAATACTCGAAACTATTGTCTTTCCAGAACCCGTTATATCTATTGCTATTGAACCGAAAACTCGGGCCGATAACGATAAGTTGACTGGCGTATTACACAAGCTAATTGATGAAGATCCGACCCTCAAAGTCGAGTACAAGGAAGATACTGGCCAGACAATCATGTCTGGAATGGGTGAACTTCACCTTGACATAATAATGGATAGGATGAAGAGAGAGTTCAAGGTTGAGACTAACGCCGGCAAACCCCGAGTCTCCTACAAAGAAGCCATCACATCTAAAGCCCGAGCAGAGGGTCGATTTGTACGTCAATCAGGCGGCCATGGCCAGTTCGGTCATTGTTGGATAGAAATCGAACCGCTTGAAGACCGATCCGGATTCGAGTTCGTGTCTAGCATCAAAGGTGGGGCCATTCCGCAAGAGTTTATACCAGCTGTGAAAAAAGGCGTCGAGGACGCCCTGGCCGTTGGACCTCTAGCAGGCTACCCAGTGCTGGGTGTCAAGGTGATATTGCAGGATGGTAGTTACCACGATGTCGATTCCTCAGAAATGGCATTCCGTATAGCTGGATCAATGGCTACCAAATCCGCCATTCAACGGGCTAAGCCAATCCTACTAGAGCCAATCATGCGTATTGAAGTGGTCACCCCCGGTGAATTTTTAGGCGAAGTCCTTGGAGACCTAGGGAGACGGCGGTCCAACATCCGCAACATCGAAGGGCGAGAGGACATTCAGGTTATTTCGGCTAGCATACCCTTGGGAGAGAGCTTCGGTTACGCCAGTACACTCCGCTCTTTGTCCCAAGGCCGTGCAAGTCATTCAATGGATTTCGAGAAGTACGATGAGGCTCCCTCATCGGTGATCGCAGCGACACAAGCAATGACACAAACGGCAGTAAGTGCGTAGCTAATAGCTGGGAATACAAAGAAGAAGAAAAGAACGAATGGTCACCAAACAAAAGATACGAATAGTACTCAAAGCATTTGATCACCGAATCCTAGATCAATCAGCGGGCCTAATAGTGGAAGCAGCAGAGCGAACCGGTGCTCAAGTTGCGGGTCCGATACCCCTGCCCACATCAATTAAACGCTTCTGTGTCATCCGATCGCCCCACGTTTTCAAAGACTCCAGGGAGCACTTTGAACTGCGAACGCACAACCGCTTGATAGACGTCCTAGAGCCGACCTCCAAAACGATAGACTCTCTAACACGGCTCACAGTACCAGCCGGTGTAGATATCTCAATCAAACTCTAGAAAACAATGAATATCAAAGGACTCATAGGTAAAAAGATAGGAATGACACAGGTATTTCGTGAAACTGGCGAAGCCGTGTCTGTTACGGCAATTGAGGCAGGTCCGTGTACAGTAACTTGGGTTAAAACCGTAGCCAGAGATGGCTACGACAGTGTGCAACTCGGCTTCGAAGAAGTCAGGAAGCTTGATAGACCGAAAAGTGGCCACCTGAACAATGACAATGGTAAGGGAAGATCAAACCGAGCTGAAAAACTGTTCCGCTACCTAAGAGAGTTTGATGCCGACGATGTAGCTGAGATTGAAATAGGTCACCAAGTCGATGCAAGTATGTTCGAATCGGGGGAGATTGTTGAAGCTGTTGGGTTCTCCAAGGGGAGAGGCTTCGCAGGAGGAGTCAAACGCCACCACTTCAAGGGTGGACCTAAAACCCACGGCCAGTCGGACAGACACAGAGCACCCGGATCGATCGGAGCAGGTAGCACGCCAGGGCGTGTCCTTAAAGGGATGAAGATGGCAGGCCACATGGGAAACGCTCGAGTAACCTCTCAAGGGCTCGAGGTAATGTCCTCCGATTCTCAAAATAACATTGTGTTAGTGCGCGGGAGCATTCCAGGTGCAAGGAATTCTCTCGTCTTAATTCAAAAAACAGGTAAGGCAAACTAAGAACTGATGAACATCAGGGTCAAAAACACCAGAGGTAAAATCGTCAGAACAGTCTCACTGAGTGACGATGTTTTTGGGTCCCCTATGAATCAAGCTTTAGTGCATCAGGTTGTGGTAGGCCAATTAGCTAACGCGCGCCAAGGCACAGCACATACGAAAACTAGAGCTCAGGTAGCTGGTGGGGGCGCTAAACCTAGACCCCAGAAAGGCACTGGTGGCGCCAGAGTCGGTTCAATCCGTTCGCCTTTGTGGAGAGGTGGAGGAGTGATATTCGGCCCTAAGCCTCGGAGCTACCGGCACAAAACTACCAAGAGAGCCCGTAGGACCGCTCTTGTCTCAGTGCTTTCCGACAAGATCAGAGAAAATAAGCTTGTAATAGTAGAGGGATTCGATCTTGGACAAGACAAGACAAAAGAAATGGCCAAAGTAATCCACTCTTTGATTCCTAAGGGGAATATTCTCCTCGTGGCAGACGGTACAGATGAGAAGGTGCTACGTGCCGCACGGAACATACCAGAGGTAAGAATGCTGCCAGCCGCGTTGCTCAACGCCCTGGATGTCCTAAATGCGGGTGGTATTATCATGACTTTGGAGTCAGCCAAAAGAGCTGAAGAACTTTGGGGGAACACAGGCGGCGACCCAAATGCTTCATCTGCAATGGCTAACGGAGTTACTCCAATATGAACAGCTTCGATATTTTGAGGAGGCCCATAGTCACGGAGAAAAGTACCACACAGCAGGAGAGTGGCAGGTATACATTCGAGGTCGATCCGGGTGCCACCAAACTTCAGATTAAGGAAGCCGTAGAGCGGGCTTTCTCAGTCGATGTCGTGAAAGTAAACACGATGAATTTTAACGGGAAACGGAAGAGATTTGGACCTAGATTCGCTCAAAAAAAGTCGTGGAAGAAGGCCGTAGTCACATTGGCTCCGGGTGGCTCAATCACGATATTTGAAGGTGTCTGATGCCACTTAAGAAACGAAAACCTACCACCCCAAGTCAAAGAGGTGTTGTTCTCCAAACAACGGAGGACATTACGACGCAGAAGCCAAAAAAGTCGCTCTTGCTTCCGATGAAGAAAAAGGCTGGACGCAACAGCAGGGGCAAGATCACGGTTAGGCATCGGGGTGGCGGGCATAAGCGGCGGCTGCGCGCGATCGACTTTAAAAGAGACAAAATAAACGTCCCTGGAGAAGTCTCTTCCATAGAATACGACCCGAATCGCTCAGCTAGGATCGCGCTCATAAAGTACAAGGACGGTGACTGGAGATATATACTAGCGCCCCACAATTTGAAGGTTGGTGACAGTGTGCAGTCAGGGGAAAACGCCGACATCAGTCCTGGTAATGCGCTCCCCTTGTCTTCCATACCGTCTGGGACAGCTGTTCACAACATTGAGATGAAAGTTGGGAAAGGCGGGCAGCTTGTCAGAAGTGCTGGAGGTTCAGCCCAGGTATTAGCGAAAGAGGAAAAACATACCCTCATACGCATGCCTTCAGGCGAAGTCAGACAAATATTTAGCGCCTGCATGGCCACGATCGGACAGCTTAGTGCTCTGGATCACAAAAATGTAAAACTTGGCAAAGCCGGTCGCAGTCGAAACATGGGCAGAAGACCTCAGGTAAGAGGTGTCGTGATGTCACCAGCAGACCATCCACACGGTGGTGGTGAAGGCAGATCTCCCATTGGAATGCCGAGTCCAAAGACTCCATGGGGCAAACCTGCACTGGGGTACAGGACCCGTCGTAATAAGTCTACCGACAAGCAAATCGTGAGAAGGCGATACCAGAGGTAACTCATGTCAAGGTCAATAAAAAAAGGACCATACGTCGACGCTAAGCTGGCAACCCGTGTCCAACAAGCCCAGCGTGCGAACAATCGCGCCGTTATCCAGACCTGGTCTAGAGCCTCCATGATCATGCCTGACATGGTAGGGCTAACAATTGCTGTCCATGATGGACGGCGCCACGTCCCGCTATTCATCACGGAGAATATGGTTGGCCACAGGCTAGGCGAGTTCGCCCCTACTCGAACGTTTAGAGGTCATGGTACAAGGTCTGAACGCACCACGACGATCAGTTAACAACAAGGTAATTGTAATGCCAGTCACTGCCACATCAAAAGACACAGGAATATCGGTAAAGAAACTCTTGCCGATACTAAACCTTGTCAGAGGCAGGAACATAGAGGAGGCACTCAGCATCCTCGAGTTCATGACATCTCCTGCAGCAGCGAATGTAGCCAAGGTCGTGAAGTCGGCGAATTCCAACGCTGAAAGCGAGATGCTAAACCAAGGTTCCGATCTCCGGATCGTAGAAATATATGCTAACGAGGGCAGGCGATTGAAGCGATTTCGCGCCAGGGCTAGAGGCAGAGTGGGGAAAATAATTAGACGTAACAGCCACATTACCGTGGTAGTCGGTGAAGTGGGAGGCGATTAATGGGCAATAAGACCCACCCTATAGGGTTCCGGCTAGGAGTAATTAAAGACTGGCAGTCACGGTGGTTCGCTGCCAAACAACCAGAGTACCGCGCTTGGGTTCAGGAAGACCTGGCTGTCAGACAGACCATTATAGGTGGCAACACAGACGCTGGGATCTCTAAAGTTGACATAGAGCGAGGCTCCAACGAAGTAATCGTCACTATTCATACATCCCGACCTGGAATCGTCATAGGGCGTGGTGGTCAGCGTATAGAAGAGTTACGAAAGGTTCTTGAGGGGTTGATAGGTGGCCGAGCTAGATTGAATGTAGAAGAGATTCGGCAACCCGAATTGGACGCCTTCCTCGTGGCCCGCAACGTTGCTGACCAGCTCGAACGCCGAGTAACATTCCGGCGTGCTATTCGGCAAGCTGTAGGGAGGACATCCCAAGCGGGGGCCGAGGGAGTCAAGATCATTATTTCTGGCAGGCTTGGCGGTGCCGATATCGCCCGAACAGAGAAGGCCATGGATGGACGAGTACCTCTGCATACACTGAAAGCTGACATCGACTTTGGGATAGCAGAAGCTGCTACTGACTTTGGCCGCATCGGAGTCAAAGTCTGGATTTACAAAGGTGACGTATATCAAGCACCTAAGGTGGAAGAAACAGTTGAAGACGATAACCTTTCACCCATAAAAGTGACCATAGGGGTAGACGAGGCCTCAGAACAGCAGGATCTAGAGCAGCAAATATTGGATGGACCTCCCGATGAACTAATTAAGCTTCGGGACGTTCCAGTGGTTGATAGTAGCCAAGAGAAGGCCAGTAAAGTCGCAGAGGAAGACGATAATGCTTCAACCTAGTCGAGTCAAATACCGAAACAAACATCGTGGGCGCCGGAAGGGAGTATCCCTTGCTGGAAGCACCGTATCCTTCGGTGATTACGGACTGAAAGCCTTAGAACCCGCGTGGGTTACTTCGAGGCAGATTGAGGCAGCCCGTAGGGCGATGACTCGGTACGTACGCCGTGACGGGCGCATGTGGATCCGCATCTTTCCAGATAAGTCAGTGACAGCCCGAGCCGCCGAGACTCGAATGGGCAAAGGTAAAGGTCCTGTTGATCATTGGGTAGCTGTAGTTAAACCCGGCCGGATACTTTTCGAAATGGCGGGGGTGGATGAATCCAACGCTCGGGAGGCCCTCAGACTAGCAGCTACAAAGCTTCCAATAGCTACCAAGGTCGTTTCTAGACACGCAGTTTAAGAAATCCAACAATCCAAGTAGATATCATGCCAATAGATGACATAAGAACAATGACAGACGAAGACCTCGTTACCGAGCTCGATGACACTCACCGTGAGTTGATGAACCTGCGGTTCCAATCGGAGACGATGCAATTGTCTGATGTAACCCAGATAAAGAAAACCCGTAAACGCATAGCGCGTATCAATACAGTGCTGCGTGAACGTGAGTTAGCTAGGATGGCGCAATGAGCTTCCAAAACCGTAAGGTGAGAATCGGTCGTGTTGTTAGCGACAAGATGAACAAGACAGTCGTTGTTCAGGTCGAACGCCGAAAGACACACTCCCTGTATAAAAAATCGATCCGTGTTAAGAACCAATACAAGGTACATGACACCGGGAACGACTGCAAAATAGGAGACACAGTCAGGATCATAGAGACCCGGCCGTTGTCCAAATTCAAGCGCTGGAGGATAGACGAAATACTTGGTCGTGAAGATTTAGCTGAAATCCAACCTGAGGATATTTCAATAGATCCATTGATCGACGAAGGAAATGCGGCTCAAACTGCTGCGCCAACCAACATTCCGGAATCACCCGAGGCCACACAAGAAAACATTGAGGCTGCTCCCGAAGACGAGCCTGCAGAAACCGCTCCCGAAGAC
>JASMAO010000168.1 GCA_030754315.1 SAR202 cluster bacterium | reverse complement strand
GACAAATCGGCCATAAAGGTCTTTTTTCTCTACTAAATCACCGTTATTGCACCTAGGACAACTATTTAACCAGAGCATTTTCTTTTTCTCCGTTCAAGTGGTTTAAGAGACAACTCTGTGTTTGTGAGCAGAGTGTTTCTTCCAAATCTAGGTCATGATATCCAGAGATTTTTAAGAAAATATTAACGACCCCAAAGTGACTTGATTGAAAAAGGTAAGTTAGGGAAATCCACCAAGGTTTTCATACATGTGCCGATCGTTCAATTTCATAGAGTCTTGGGAATTTCAAATAACAGTTTTAGGGACAGCATTTGATACCCCTGATTCCTGTTTGATGGTTAACTTGAAGAATATTGATGCGACCCAAACACTTTAAACACGAAGCCCTAGTAGGTTTAATGTCTGAACTAATAATTCCTTTATTAGTGGAATGACCATATTTTTCTGAATGTTGTCAACAGAAGTAAGACGCAGCCAGCGGTGACTAATCCAGCGGTGAATGTCGCAGACTGAGGACCTAAGTGTTCTGCGATGCTGCCAAATGTCAGACTGCCGAGAGGGAATAAGCCACTTCCAATTCCCGAGAGAGATACTACTCTCCCCCTGATGTCGTCAGGAGTAACCTCGAGAATAATTGCTTCACTGAGACTCCAATAGATAGTAGAAATCGCACTGACTAAGACTAATAATGTCGTGGCCAACATTAAATCGTCGATAAGAGAAAAAACGAGCATAACTGCACTTGAGAACATGATCGTCACGACCACCGTCTTCCCCCGCTGACTGATCACTTTTATTGATGCCAATGCTACTGCTCCAACCGTACACCCGAAACCTATAGCGGCCATGAGCATTCCCAGTCCGGTGGGTCCTATCTCGAATACATCTGAGGCGTAGACTGGCATCATCCTATTCACGGAAGGAAGATAGACCAGTGGCATTAAGACAGTCATCAATATTAGTCCTAAAATCACTGGCTGGTGTTTCACGTACTGTATTCCTTCAAAGAACTGTTTCAATAACGACACCCGTCGGCCAATTTGGTCCCTTGCTTTGCTGGGAGTGATCGCCAAAAAAGCTGCTGAACAGACACCATATAGCCCTGCTCCGAATATGAGAGCGGGGCCTGCACCGTAAATCGCGATTATCAGGCCTCCGATCGGTGGGAATGCGAGTCTGGTACCATTGCCGACTAGCGCATTCAATGCAAGGGCGTTGACGATGTTCTTTTTAGGAACAGAATTTGCCATTAATGATAACCACCCTGGATCCATAACTGGATACGAGATTCCAATGATCAGCGCGTAGGTTAATATGTGCCATGTTTGTACCGCACCATATGTCACAACAATTGCTAGGCCTAGTGTAACCAATGCCATGTAGATACCGCTGATAGCTATAACGTATCGGCGGTCCCACCTGTCGGCTACTATTCCGCCGAGCGGGCCTAGGAAAAGATATGGTAAGGAGTCGAGCCCAAGTGCTAAGCCGGTGAAGATCGCTGATTGTGTCATGTCGAACACTAGCCATCCAATTACAATCTGCTGAATCCAATATGCGCCTGACATGAATAAGCCGGCTATCCACACTATGCGGTAATCTCGGTATTGAAACGAGGACAAAGTTTGAAGAAATAATGCCATAAATCTAGACCGACGAGGTTTTATCTAAAACATAGTGAGAATAATTCTACCATTGTGACGACTTAGTCTTTCTTTCCCATGAGCCCTATTGGAGGAAAGTAGTTTATTAATTGAAATCCTTGGATTGATTTGCCACATCTTGATGGTTCGGTATATCAAACTGTCTCTGTTCCAGGCCCGATAGGATTTTACTCCTTACCGCCAAACAATTTGTTAAAGATGTACTCAAGTAGGAACATCCGTATCGACATCGAATGCGTTTACTTTCGATATATGCTGGTCACAACTACTAGATATTGTTTTTAGAGAAGGCGGTCAATTATGTCACCCCTGCCCACTCAATGACTAGGACTTAGGTTGTATAGCGCTGTGTGGATTGACCTTCTCCACCCGTGGCTCTACAATCCAGCGCTGTGCGAAGGAGTAGTATATGCAGCGTATAAATAGAGAGAGTGCAATGGTGTACGAGTTCGATTGGAGGCACAAACCAGTGTTGAGAGTCGAACAAGGAGAGAGCTTCGTTATTGAAACGGAGGACGCTGGATCCGGGTTGATTCGTTCTTCAGACGTGGCTCCACACATCGCAGATTTACCAACCAGAAAGTTCTATCCTGCCAAAAGCAACCCAATGGGAGGACCTGTATACGTCGATGGTGCTCAGCGGGGAGATCTTTTAGAAATCACGATAGAAAGAATAGAGGTCGATCACCAAGGGTTTACAGCGTTTAGGCCAGGAACAGGTCCGTTAAGCGATTCCAATAAATGGAGTGCTGTGAATGGCCCTTTTGTGCATATTGTCAGGCATCTACCTGGTCCGAGCGGCACCATGAGAGACGGAAAAGGGGTACTAAACGATCGAGTCACCTGGGACTTGCGGCCAATGATAGGTACTATTGGCGTTGCACCTGATAGAGAGGTGGAGACCAGTTCGGTCGGACAGGGGCCATGGGGTGGCAATCTTGACGTGCGTGATGTTAAAGAAGGCACGAAGGTTTATCTCAACGTCTATCATGATGGAGCACTCTTCTATGCAGGTGATGTCCATGGTAGTCAAGGCGACACTGAATTCTACGGTACTGCAGACGAAACACGTTCTGAACTCACGCTTCAATGTCGCGTAATCAAGAACAAAACAATCCCCTTCGTTCGGCTTGAAAAAGCAGACTCCATCGTTTCTCTTTTTTCATTTAGGCCGCTTGAAGACGCCGTCGAATCAGCTATCGTTAATCTGATGGAGTGGATGGTTACCGAGTATGGTGTTTCGGAGCGAGATGCGTATATGCATACTTGCATCAATCCAGAGTTCAAAATAAACGTTTACCAGATGGTCCGGATTGGTAGAATCCAGTACACAGTTGGTGCAGAGATTCCGAGAAAGTACTTGATACCGGCATCCTGACGGCACCTGAGTAGAATGAGTGATAACTAGGTTGAGTGTTGTACTCGTACAGGAGAGCCAATGGCTGAAATGATGGTTGCGGTCCGTAAGGTCAGATCTGAGCCAGGATTTGTTCTGGAGGAAATACCTATTCCACAGATAGCACCAGACGAAGTCTTGGTATCGATTGAAGCGGCCAGCGTTTGTGGTTCAGATCTTTCCATTTGGAAGTGGAAAGGCTGGAGTTCTAAACGGGTACGACCGCCGTTGACAGTGGGCCACGAAATGGCGGGGAGAGTTGTTGAGGTAGGTCAGGAAGTAAGAGACGTGTTCGTTGATGATTACGTTAGTGCTGAGAGCCACGTGACATGTGGGATTTGCAAGGCTTGTAGGACGGGGCAAGCGCACACCTGTGCTCGAACTAAAATCTTGGGTGTTGATCGGGATGGAGTTTTTGCCGAGTATGCTGCGATCCCTCAAAAAGTTGTCTGGAAGAACGATCGCAGTAAGATGTCTCCGGAGATAGCTACCATTCAGGAGCCATTCGGCAATGCTGTTTTTGCGGCAATGGAATACGATTTGAGAGGCGCTGAGGTTGCAGTGCTTGGCTGTGGCCCGATCGGCTTGTTTACCATAGGAATAGCACGAGCTTCTGGAGCCGCGAATATATTGGCAACGGATGTTAATCAAAGTCGACTCCAAGTGGCCCGTACTATGGGTGCCGACAAAATATTCAATCCGACAAAATCGAGCCAAAACACCGCTATATGGCTTAAGGAATCCAACGAAGGGGAGGGTCCTGATTTCGTTTTTGAAGTTAGTGGTGCTTCAGCGGCACTGGATGCGGCACTGAAAGGTGTTCGTAGTGGGGGTTGTGTTACTTTGATAGGGATACCTTCAGTGAGTACTGAGATTGATGTGGCGAATGATTTGATATTTAAAAACATCAAATTGCACGCCCTCAACGGTCGGCGTATATTTGATAGTTGGCACAGGACTCAATGGCTGTTGGAAAGTGGGGCGGTTGACGTTAGCCCTCTTATAACACACAAACTGCGTTTGGATGAAATTGACCGGGCAATGGGGCTTATAGAAGGTGGTCAGGCCTGTAAGATAGTCCTCTACCCCAAATTGTCTAGATGAAGATTTGTAAATTGTACCTACACAGAAGGTGAATTTGAATAAAGCGAACCCGTAAGTTTAATTTCGTTTGGTTCATAGAAAAACCCAATCATATGCAGAGGAGTTTACTTGAATGATCGCTAACGCTGTGAAGTCGTGGATTGAAGGGGAACTGGGTTCCATACGTGCTGCTGGAATGTACAAAGAAGAAAAGTTGATTACATCGCCACAGGGATCAAGGATCAATACTCAAGAGGGGTCGGCCATCAATTTTTGTGCTAACAACTACTTAGGGTTAGCCGACGCTCCTGAGATTATCAAGGCTGTTGAACAAGGCATGAAGACTCATGGTTTCGGGATGGCATCGGTTCGTTTCATCTGTGGCACTCAGGACATACACAAGGAGTTAGAACGAAAGATCACCGAATTCATGGGCGCGGAGGATACGATTCTATACACTTCGTGTTTCGATGCGAACACTGGGCTGTTCGAGACGCTCTTATCCCCTGAAGATGCGCTTATTAGCGACGAACTAAATCACGCTAGCATAATCGATGGCGTGAGGCTATGTCGTGCTGAACGAAAGAGGTTCAAACATAGTGATATGGAGTCGCTTGAGAAGGCTCTCAAGGAGACTCAGGATGCTCGATTCAGACTGATAGTGACAGACGGTGTTTTTAGTATGCAGGGTGATCTTGCTAGGCTACCCGACATCTGTGATCTGGCACAGCAGTACGATGCACTGGTTATGGTTGATGATTCCCATGCGACTGGATTCGTTGGTCCCAATGGTCGTGGGACAGCGGAAGCATTAGGAGTGGCTGATAGAATCGATATAACTACCAGCACACTTGGCAAAGCACTTGGTGGAGCATCAGGAGGGTTCACGACTGGGCCCAAGGAGATTGTAGAGCTACTTCGCCAGCGTTCCCGTACGTATCTGTTTTCAAATACGCTAGCCCCTCCCATTGTTGCCGGTGCTCTCAAAGCACTGGAATTGGTGCAGAGTGATACGAGTTTGCGAAAAACCCTTCACGAAAACGCGGCTTATTTTAGGTCTGGCATGGAGAGGCTTGGGTTTGAGATTCTCCCCGGCAATCACCCTATTGTGCCGATTATGCTTCGAGATGAGCTTAAGACTGTAGAATTAGCTCAGGCTGTGAATAGGCAAGGCATATTTGTGGTTGGATTCAGCTTCCCTGTGGTTCCTAAAGGAGAAGCACGAATACGTGTACAGTTATCTGCCGCCCACACCCGTGAGCAATTGGACAGAGCATTGGAGGTTTTCAAAAATGCGGGCGATGCCGTAGGTGCAATTTAGCAAAACGGATTAGGGCTCGCACTTAGATAGTATGAAAATTAAAGGGAATTTGATGTTTGTGGTAATAGGTTAAATTCGCTTCAGGTCGATGTTGTGGGCTCTGTGTTGAATGAATTCTCAGCAGTATTATCCTGGCAGAACCTGTGGGGGCTTCTCGATGAAGGAATTTGTGTGCAGGATGATCGAATTTCTAGACGATATACACGCTGACCAATTTATTTAGGCAAATAAAATTTATTACAAGATATAGAGTACGAGCATGACACACACAAAAGAATTTGAGGGTAAGGTTGCCATCGTAACTGGTGCAGGGCAGGGCATGGGCCGTGCTGTCGCGGAGCGTCTAGCCGCAGCAGGTGCCCTTGTCTCGGTAAACGATATCGATGCGGATTCCGCTGAGCATACAGTGTCCGTCCTACAAAAAGGCGGTGCCGAGGCAGTTGCAGCACCTGGAAGTGTTACTTCAACGCAACAGGTATCGGACATGCTCGACTTGACGCTTTCCCGTTTCGGTAAAGTTCATATACTTGTAAATAATGCGGGTGTTTTGCGCCCTACTAAAGTAATCGATATCGAGGAAGATGAATGGGATTTTGTTGTCGATGTCAATCTCAAAGGCACATACTTATGTTCGCGGGCCGTGCTGCCTACTATGCGTGAGAACGGTTGGGGCCGTATTGTCAATTTTTCCTCGACAGCCGGCAAGAATGTGAGCACCGTGGGAGGCGCTCATTACACCGCGGCTAAGGCGGGCATCCTTGGATTTACTCGCCACCTCGCGAAAGAAGAAGCTGCCCATGGTGTAACGGTGAATTCAGTTTGTCCTGGTCTTATAGATACCGAAATGGTGCGCAAAACCATCGACGGTGCCAGAACTAAGATGTACGCTGATAGCTTCCCGATTCAGCGATTAGGCCAACCATCTGAGGTTGCTGAGTTGGTGGCTTTTTTAGCATCTGATCGTGCGGCCTATATCACAGGTGCCTCTCTCGACATTAATGGCGGAGACCTGATGATTTAGGGGATAGGGAATTATGAGACTAAGATGTCCTAAAATCGGAGTCCTTGTAACGGGAATGTGCGGTTATATGTGCTAGAGGATTTATTTATTGCCAGGTCATTATGTGACTTTTAGGTAAGGCTTAGGGCTTGTAGTTGCGAAACTATGATGATGTTGCCTGGCCAAGTAGGAAAGATGCGATTCGACGAATTCGATGCCAGAGAATTACCCCCTGGCTTTAAGCAAGCCGTTTATATGGATGTGGTTCACCTTGCCACTGGTCCGCTCCGGTTGCCCATATTAGTTGCTCGAGGTGTCGAATTAGGCCCTAGAGTATCTGTACTTGGGGGAGTACATGGGGATGAATATGAGGGCCCATATGCAGTTAGGGAAATTTTTGAATCGTTGAAGCCTTCTGAGATGTCAGGAACCTTTCTTGGAGTACCTCATGCGAATCCGCCAGCCTTTCTCGCAGGAACCCGTGTGAGTCCAGTGGACAACGGGAACCTCGCGCGCGTCTTCCCTGGAGACCCTCAAGGCACTGTTACTGAAAGAATCGCTCATTTCTTGGGAAAACGGATTATAGGTGACAGTGATTTTCTTATAGATTTGCACAGTTCCGGTTCGTCAACGGCAATACCCCCAATGATCGGATACTATTCCCATGACAGCGATGTGGGTATAGCATCCAAAGCTGCTGCCGAGATTTTTGGCATGCCTGTTTTATGGGGTCATCCTGGCATTTCTCCGGG
>JASMAO010000167.1 GCA_030754315.1 SAR202 cluster bacterium | reverse complement strand
TACACATTACGGCTGAAGGGAATTTCTCACTACCGTGTCGTTCCACTTCCCCGTCAACTTTTGGATGCAACATTGTCCCGAGATCCCCTTCAACCGTCATTGGCACATAGCGTATACGTGTAGTAGTCAGAGTTTCATACCTGTTTAATATGTAGATCCACTTGTCTGACCCTGAGGCAACATCTGTTGCTCCAAAAACCCCGAAGAATCCATTTCTCTGTCCGAGACAATGTAGATATTTGTGCCCTCTTCTCAAAAGAGTAGGGTATATGGAATCCATTGATGTTGACACTATGTCTTTACCTGCTCTAAATCGCAAAATCCACTGGTGACGGGAATTGAGTGCTCCATCCCTCACGTCCAAACCCTGCATCTTGAGACATGTCACCTGAGTGGACAAGGCGATCGTGCATTGCAATCCTGTATTGTTCCATGATGTAGCTGGTTAACTCGGTATCAAGCCGGGCTAAGTCGGCGGAAACGCTGGAATCCCTTATGAGGTTGGTCTGCTCAAAAGGATCATTATCAAGGTCAAATAACACATTCTCACCTGTTCCATACTTGGCGAGTTTCCATCTGCCATCATAAATCATCCATCCGTCAGTTAAGAGGCCATACACACGATCTCTTGGCTCAGCATCTGTTATTGACAGTTCAGGAAGGACCTGGGAATCCATATTAGATGGGATATCAACTTCCGCAAAATGCAACATGGTCGCGGTAATATCTCGAAGTTCGACAAGTGCTTTTGAAACTTTACCTTGTTTTCCGGGCACCCTTACTATCAACGGGATTTTCATACAGGTTTCGTAGAACGAACCCTTCCCTATCAAGTTATGATCCCCAAGGTAGTCAGCGTGATCGGTGGCGAATATTATAATCGTGTTATCCAAAATGCCCTTTTTGCCAAGGGCTGCGACAATTTCGCCAACCTCGTGATCAATTCCCTTGACCAGTGATGCGTAGTGTGCTCGTATTTTCTTCTTATGCGAGAGTTTGAAATCTGTGTAATTCACTCCGTTCCATGGTCTTTCGTTGGCTTCGATATTTTCCTGCCTCACCACAGGTGTATCAGTTTCAATTTCCGGAATCGGGTCTGGCATGTCTTCTGGATCGTAGCTCCAGGGTATGTCGTGTGCCGGGTCATAGGGGCAGTGAGGTCCTGGAAAGCCAACCATCATCGCAAATGGCCCGTCACCGCCGTAGGTATCTATAAAATTAACGGCCTCTTGTCCCACAAATCGGTCCCATTGATGTTCCCAGGGTAGTTTGTGAGTTATTGCTCCTTTGTTTTCGAAATATCCGTCGTGTTCATTTCCGTGAAGTTTCCTTAATCCCTTCTTTCGGAGGTAATGATAATAGTCATCTCGGACTTCAAGCCAACGTTTATCCTCACAGATGACACGATGCTGAAATCCATGGTGTTCATCCCACGGATAAAAGTGCATTTTGCCGATACCTGCGGTGTAGTATCCAGCATCAGAAAGAAGCTGTGGCCATGTTTTAATACCGGCTGCAGCGTAATCAGATCTAACCCTATGTAAGTTGTCTGTAACCCCGTTGCGAATCGCGTTCATCCCAGTGAGTAAAGCTGTTCGGGCTGGTACGCAAACGGGTGATCCTGAGTAGGCTCGGTCGTACCGAACTCCTTCTATGGCAAGAGCGTCGATATTCGGGGTGTCGATAAATTCAGCGCCATAGCAACTAAGAAAATCGGGTCGGAGTTGATCTGGAAAAAGAAACACAATATTTGGATGGGAGGTCATGTGGGTTTTCCTTAAATGTAAGGTTGGATGCTGATTTGCGCCTTATGCTATCACGGTTCACACGGCTGTAAATATCTACAGTTCTGGCTTGGATGGGCACCTGTGTGCAGGAGGTGAACAAAGTGAAAATGAGCACAGTATTTGATACCTATCTGAATTATTGAATTAGTCGCCCTATATGGTTACAGTTCGAGAGAATGTGAAAAATCATGGACTTACAGGGGCCATAACCAATGCCAAATAAACCTAATGTTGTCTTCATCCTCACCGACGATCAAGGCTACGGTGATCTTGGCTGCCATGGTAATGCAATTGTAAAGACTCCCAACCTGGATCGTTTTTACGGCGAATCAGTGAGACTCACTGATTACCATGTTGGTCCTACGTGTGCACCTACTCGGGCTGGATTACTTACCGGACACTATGCCAACAGTACAGGTGTGTGGCATACCATTGGTGGGCGTTCCCTCCTGCGGAAGGATGAATACACGACGGCGAATATGTTCTCGGATGCCGGTTATAGAACGGGATTGTTTGGCAAATGGCATTTGGGGGATAATTATCCTTATCGGCCTGAGGATCGCGGCTTTCATGAGGTGGTACGCCATGGTGGTGGTGGTGTCGGTAATACTCCGGACTACTGGGGGAATGATTACTTCGATGATACTTACTGCGCCAACGGTGTATGGACAAAATATCCCGGTTACTGCACTGACGTGTGGTTTGATCTTGGCATTGACTTCATTGAGCGACATAAGGATGAACCATTCTTCTGCTATATAGCTACCAATGCGCCACATGTTCCTCACATCGTGGATCCCAAGTACACCGATCCATATCTGCCTCCTGTAAGTCCAAACGAGTCCCGCGCCCGATACTATGGCATGTTAGCCAACATTGACGAGAACTTCGAGGTGCTTTGTGACAAGCTCAGAGAGTGGGAGTTAGAAGAGGATACTATCCTTATCTTCATGACCGACAACGGCTCTCAGGGGGGTGTTGATGTTGATGCCAATCAATTCGTTACGAGCGGTCACAATTCTGGTATGCGTGGCAAGAAGGGTTCACAGTATGACGGTGGACATCGCGTACCGTTTTTTATTCGATGGCCAACAGGTGGTTTGTTGGGAGGGCGAGATGTGGAAGAATTGACGGCTAACATCGATATATTGCCGACACTGATGGAGCTTTGTAGGCTTGGTGATTCTTCTCAAATGGGATTTGATGGCACGAGCCTACTCTCGCTTTTAGGGGTGGATACTCCTAATGGATCTCCAGAAAAGCCGATGGATACCAATTGGGAAGAACGTATCGTTGTAACCGATTCTCAGCGGTTGGCAAATCCGGTGAAGTGGCGTAAGAGTTCAGCGATGTCGTCGAGATGGAGATTGATCGATGGAAGCGAGCTGTATGACATACGTTTAGACCCTGGTCAGACCAACGAAGTCGCCGCTGACCATCCCGAGGAAGTTAGACGGTTGCGTTCGGCATATGAAGATTGGTGGATGAAGGTAACTGAAAGGGCGGATGAGAAGATACCTGTTGAGATAGGCATTGACGAACCTGTACAGGCTTTAGTCAATTCCCATGACTGGCGTAATGTTGAGGACCCGATGTGCGTTTGGAATCAATGCCAGGTTCGCCAAGGCCTAGAATACAACGGCTACTGGGAGATAGACGTTATCAGGTCAGGCACGTACACGTTTGATATGCGTCGTTGGCCGAGAGAGGCGAACTTAGCATTGACGGACGGAATCAAAGGGACTCCCCAGGTGGATTTTGGGGAAATGACCTATGAGGTTAGGCATACAGATGGGAAAGCTCTACCCATTACGGCTGCTGAACTGGAAGTGGGAGGACGGCACCAGACCCAACAAGTGAAAAAAGGGCAACAAAGCACAAAGTTCACAGTCCAACTCGAAGCAGGACCAACAAATCTACGAACCCGGTTCTACAATGAACAAGGATTGGATCTCGGTGCTTACTACGTATACGTTGAGCAACCACAATGGAAGTAGCCCATTGGTAGTTTGTGATGTCGCGTAGCAAATTGCATCTTCCTGACCCGTGAAAATATATACTAAGATTTCAATTCTATGTGTTAGATACAATCGATAAGGAGATAGGTAGGTGAGGGAATCAACCAAAAGGCCTAACATTGTTTTCATATTCGCTGACGACTGGGGCAGGTATGCAAATGCCTACTCCCAGTTCGAAGGCCCCGACTCTATAAATGCACTTATCCAAACTCCCAATTTCAACAGAGTTGTAGATGAAGGGGCTATATTCACAAACGCTCATGTCCCTGTGCCCAGTTGCACTCCATGCAGAAGCTCTATTTTATCCGGAACATATTTCTGGGAGACAGGATTGGGCGCCATATTGGAGGGTGGACGGTGGGATGAATCTATACCTACGTATCCGTTAATTCTTGAAGAAAAAGGCTATCACCTTGGTTATACGTACAAAGTCTGGTCACCTGGAATTGCGGAAGATGCACCATACGGTGGCTACCGAGCCAAATATGAACCATCGGGTAATAAGTGGCGAGAATTTTCAATTGAGGCCACCAAGCTTGTTCCTGATATGGGTGTGGAAGCAGCCAAGGAAACCTTATATGAAGAAACCCGTAGTAATTTTCTTGCATTTCTCGATGATGTTCCAAAAGGTGATCCATTCTGCTACTGGTGGGGACCTGTTAACACTCACAGAGTATGGGAAAAAGGATCGGGGAAAGCCCTGTGGGGGTTAGATCCAGATAATTTAAAAGGGAAAATGCCAGATTTCCTGCCAGACGTACACGAGATAAGGGAAGATTTTAACGATTATCTTGGTGAAGCGCAGGCAGTCGATGCAGGTATAGGAATAATACTGGAAGAATTGGACAACATCGGAGAATTGGACAACACGTTGATTGTCATTAGTGGCGACCATGGTATTCCGGGGTTTCCTCGTTCAAAGGCAAATCTCTACGATATAGGAACTCAAGTTACACTTGCAGCTAGATGGCCCGGGAATATACAGCCAGGAAAAGTGATACACGAATTCGTCAATCTAATGAACCTTGCCCCTACTTTTCTCGAAGCTGCCGGAGAAACTCCCCCCGATCAAATGGTGGAAAGTCTTCTTCCTTTAATGACAGCATCGACCTCAGGGAAATCAATATCTGACTTGGGTTACGTTATTACAGGTAGAGAGCGGCACGTTGCGTTGTCTCAACAAGATGGCAAACCTTATCCGTCTAGAGCCATTAGGACTCAAGACTACTTGTACATACGTAATTTCGCTCCTGAACGATGGCCGAACGGACATCCGGGAGAATTGGTGGATCCGAACATAGTTGACCCAGATAGAATGGCCGAATTAGGGGCTTATGGTGGCATGTTCCAATTAGTTTATCGCGATTTAGATGGTGGCCCAACAAAAGAATGGCTTCTAACGAATCGAAGCAAGCCCGATGTGAAACCGAAATTTGACCTTTGCTTTGGGAAGAGGCCTGCAGAAGAGCTATATGATTTGAAATCTGACCCAGACTAC
>JASMAO010000166.1 GCA_030754315.1 SAR202 cluster bacterium | reverse complement strand
GTGCTGACAAAAAACACACCCAGATGCAAATAGATTGTGATGGTACCTGTTGGAACGCAATCGCGTTCCAACAAGATCACAATCTGAAACCCGGGGATCAGATCGATATTGTCTACAAGATGACATTAAATGAGTGGAACGGGACAAGACGCTTGCAGCTGAACATCGTCGATCTCAAGATGTCAGAGGAGTCCACCGATACTGCCGGTATCCCACAACAATTTTTGTAAAACGGTAACTTGAATTTGACAGGTCTAGTCTGTAGGTCTGTTCTTCTCAGGGTTCTGAGCATACACGTACAAAACCTCGAATTTTGGGGTTGGCACTTTCCACGAACGTTTCGTGTAGGTGGAACAAAATTTACGGCTTCTCTTGGAACTGGCGTCTGGTCGTTTCCATCTTTTGGGAAGACGTCTCTGAACACGAGGTATCCAAAAATCTTCCAAAGCGAGATTTGTCTTGAGTTAGGATGCCCGTTTCCTAAACCAGGAACGTGAAGCAGTAACGAGGTTCAGTTACGGATCTTGCGCCGGCGCCCGGAGCGGGGATTTTTCGATACAGCACCTAATCCATTAACTGTTGCAAAATTCCCAGTAAAGCGAGCTTTCACCACCAGTAGAGGCACAGTAATAGCCAGCACCAAGAGAGCAATATAATGCGCCTCCTGCATCCCAAAAGCCCAAATCCGGTCAAAGCGGAGGAATGTGATCCCAAATCTCCCTATCGCATACAGTGCTAGGTATAAAACAAACAACATGCCGTCAGGTTTAAGCCGGCCACGAAGTTTCCAAATTATTACCAACGCCGCAGTGTTCCAAAGAATCTCGAAAAGAATCACTGGCTGAGCGTATAACTGATCACCCCAACCCGTGGGGCACGACCGAGCGTTTGTATAGGGATGGGTCCAAACGAATCCAAGAAAATAGTCGGCCGCCTTGGCACAGTGTTCGCCATTAACTATGTCACCTAATCGTCCGATTGATTGACCAAATAGCATTGCTGGAGCAGTGATATCCGCGATAATGCCAATAGGATGTCCTGCCCTCCAGGCGTACAATGCCCCGCCGAAGAACCCGCCTATTATACCTCCCCAGACACCTATGCCCCCATTCCAAATCGCGATTATCTGAGATGGTCGCTGCGAATATATATCAGCCCAATTGTCGACAACATGTACAATTCGTGCCCCCACTATTCCGCCAATAATTGCCCATATGGCAATTGAATAGATGTCGTCCGGATCAAGACCGCGAAGACGTGCCCATCGGCCTACCAAAATCACCGCTGCCCCAACTGCTATGAAACTAAAAATTCCGTGCCAGTTTAGGTTAAATCCCGAGAAAAGGGATGGCCCAACATCGATTTCTATCATTCTTCATCCTGTACTTGAAGTGAGCCGATTGTATTTACCGTAGTCATCGTAGTCAACTAGGACGTAGTAATTACCTGCGTCAAAATTTATTCATGTTCAACCGGCGCCACCCAAAATACACCGCTACCTACATCATTGGTACTCTAAAAGATTGACACGAAGGGCTGCCAAAATAGCACCACAAGCACCTTGGACATAGGATTCGATCCCGATAGTGCGTGTTAGAATATTTGTATGCAATCGGATGTAAACAATTTTCTCAACTACCTAACCGTTGAGAGAGGAGTTTCCGAACACACCATTAAGGCCTACCGGAACGATCTTTTCCAGATTGCCAACTTCTTGACGGCCGAAAAGATGCCCAGTTCTTGGAGAACCCTCGACGAGAGGGCGGTGATCACCGTAGTGGGTGCACTTGGTCAACGCGGATATTCAGATAGTACCCGCACACGCAAGATCGCGGCATTCAAGTCCCTTTTCTCATTCCTTTTGGAAGAAGGGCTGATAGATACAGATCCGACAAAACACATCAATTCGCCACGTCGAGGCCTCTCACTTCCAAATGTACTTGAAGAGGAAGAAATCGAGTCACTTTTGGAATCTTCTGCAGGAGACACCGCTGAGGAACTTAGAAACCGCGCCATGTTAGAGCTGATGTACGCCAGCGGCATGCGTGTCTCCGAGTTGATACGATTGGATCTGGAAAACATCGATCTGGAACGTGGCTATGTAAGATGTTTTGGCAAAGGATCAAAAGAGAGGCTTGTTCCTGTTCACCACCTAGCTACCTTAGCCGTCTCTGGTTATATGAATAAGGGACGCCCAAAGCTGGAAGGACGGCGCTCTCAAAAGGCTGTTTTTCTGAATACCAGAGGTGACAGGTTGACACGGCAAGGCTTCTGGTTGATCCTTAAGAAGTTATCCGAGAACGCCGGGTTGGAGGGCAGAATTACGCCTCACACACTCCGTCATAGTTTTGCAACACATCTACTCAAAGGGGGAGCCCCGCTGAGACACGTTCAAGAGTTGCTCGGCCATGCCAACATTGCAACAACACAGGTGTACACACACCTGACGTCAGAATATGTAAAATCAGAATATGACAAAGCACATCCCAGGGCTTCATGAAAGGTCAACACTAGGAGGAAGAGATGCCGAGTAAATCCTCAAAGGCGGCTTCAAAGCAGGCGAAGTTAAACCAAAAAAAACGACGTGGGAAAGGTGCGCCAGCGGTAACAACCGCTGGCATCATACCAACCCCATTGGAGACTGAGACGGATATCTCTTCCCCACCACCTGCCTCAACCACTATCGGAAAAACCCAAACGGGCACTGATGCAGGCCCATCTCATCGACCCAGACGCGCACAACTGAACAACTCCGGAGAGGCGGTTGCTGCGCCAGCTTATCTAAATGTGGAATTGCGACAGATTGGCTTACTCACTGGACTGATAGTGGCTCTTCTTGTGGCACTCACATTCGTCCTTGGCTAGGTATGAGCTTGAAAAATTAATACCGTGCATCCGAACTGTCTGGAAGTGGAGGAACTCCACGAGCGGTTCCCAGAAGTAATAACTTAGAAGATAGTTAACCCATTCCAATGACTCGAGACTTTGGTGATCCTGTTGCCAGAAAAGATTTGCCTGTAGGACGAAAAATCTTCTCCGAGCAGTTGAAGGCCACCCCTACAAAACCTGGCGTATACATTATGCGGGACCGAGATGGGACCGCATTATACGTGGGTAAAGCATCGAACCTCAGAAACAGACTCCGTTCTTATTTTGCCAATCCGGCGAGGTTGGAGCCGAAGATACGCATATTGGTGAGCAAGATAGCTGACTTTGATTTCATAATTGCCGGATCCGATCAAGAAGCTGTCCTCCTCGAATCAAATCTCATCAAACGGCATCAACCTGTTTTTAACGCCCGGTTGAAAGATGATAAAAGCTATTCATTTATCAAAATAGACATCACTGAAGACTTCCCACAGGTGTACGTAACCCGCAACGTGGGTAATGACGGCGCACGTTATTTTGGTCCATTCGCCAGTGCTAGCAGCGTGAGGAAAACCCTTGCATTACTTAAAAAGCTTTTCCCTTACAGGTCTTGTACAAAACAGATCACTGGGACTGATTCAAGACCATGTCTTGATTACCACATCAATAGATGTGTGGGCCCATGTATAGGGGCCGCTAGCAAGGAACGATATGGCGAAATCATCGATGAAGTCACTTTGTTCATGAGAGGCCAAACCAAAAGCGTAGTGAAATCAATTACAAGCCGGATGGAAAAGGCTTCCAACGATCTCGAATTTGAGAATGCGGCGGTACTACGAGACCAAATTAAGGCGATCCACAGTGTCCAGGCTGGCCAAAAGGTGCTGCTCAACTCTCGGCAGAGTTTCGATGCAATCGCCCTGGCAAAAGGTGATACCGAAACGTGGATAGAGATTTTTTTCGTTCGGAATGGAAAGGTGATAGGAAAAGACGGCTTCATGATGGCTGGTACCAATGACACTGATTCATCGGAGATAGTTACAGCCTTTGTCAAACAATTTTACGACGCGAATCCATATGTGCCGGGGTTGATATTGCTCCAACATCATCTAGAAGATGCTCCAGGCATAGAGTGCTGGCTCACAGACAAGCGAGGCGGCAAGGTCAAGGTACTTGTACCCCAACGTGGGGAAAAGCGAAATTTAATCAGTATGGTCGCCGAAAATGCAGCGAATGGCCTCAAACAGCGTGCGGTCAAGGACAAAGTAACCAGCGGTCTTACCGGCGCACTTGAAGAATTACAGGAAGCACTTAGCCTACCCCGGGTTCCTACGCGTATCGAGTGCTACGACATATCCAATCTCCAAGGGACAAATGCCGTAGGAAGTATGGTGGTGTTCGTCAACGGTAAACGACAGTCGTCAGACTACCGAAGATTCAAGATTCGCACTGTAGATGGCATTGATGACTATTCGATGATGCGGGAGATCCTCAGCCGACGATTCCAGCGTATGAGTAAGAGTAGCAACCACGAGGCAATGGGAAGTAATCCAAGCGGACTGGAGGCAGCTAACTCAGACAAAGGAGTACCGTGGCAAATAATCCCTGATCTCGTTCTGATCGACGGGGGAAAAGGTCATTTAGGAGCGGCTCTACAGGTTCTGCTTGAACTCGGTATCGACTTCGTGCCACTCGCCAGTTTGGCCAAGGATAATGAAGAACTATTCGTACCTCATATACCGGAGCCGGTCCTCCTTCCGAGGAAATCAAATGCACTATACCTCGTTCAGCAACTAAGGGATGAAGCGCACCGATTTGCGATCACATATCACCGACAACGAAGATCAAAAACCAGCGTAAGGTCTGCAATCGATCAAATACCCGGTATTGGCTTAAAACGCCGCCGCATGCTTTTGAAAACATTCGGATCAGTTGAAGGGGTACGGCAGGCCGCCATAGACGACATCGTCGCAATCCCCGGTATGACTCTCATGTTAGCTCGTACGATTAAAGAGCAGCTCTAGAGCCTCTTGTAGAAGTGCTGCGATGAACCTCGGACCTTCCTTCCGTCTTAGCTTTACACAAGACCCGACTGTGCAGTTTCCATTTTTGAGCTTTCCATATATTTACTTTTTCCCACTTTCTTGGTCGTTATTTTGGACCATTTTCATCAGTGGATTCAGTAAACTGGTAAATTCCATGGGGAATATAAACTTGGTTGCGGCGCTTGAACCTAGATCTTTAAGAGTATCGAAGTACTGTAAGCCTAATGTCTTAGAGTCAATTTTCTGAGCTACTCCATCTATCTTATCCAATGCCGCGCTGAAACCTTCTGCACGTAAGACCGCCGCTTGTTGATCCCCCTCCGCTGATAATATTTCGGCCTGGCGCTGCCCCTCTGCTTTGAGAATGGCT
>JASMAO010000165.1 GCA_030754315.1 SAR202 cluster bacterium | reverse complement strand
CTCGAGAGTACCTACCAGCGTGCCTGCATCGTCTCTACTAGCCGACAGAGCACCGCCTGGTACACTCGGGTCGTAGGTAACTATGTCAGAAACGCTATCCAGGCCAGTGAATACTGTGTTGATTGCTCCATCAGCAGGGTCAGCAGGCAGGGATATCAGGTTCCACCCTGGCTTCAGGGCGATCGAGAACTGCGGCCTGTCTGTAATCGTAAACACTATCTCCTGGTCAGCTGCCAATGCGTTACCAGCCTCATCTTCCGCGTTAAACGTCAACGTATGCTCAGCTGATGTTATGTCGTTAAGTGCCAGGAGGAAATTGTTGTTGTCCTCACTCGATACGCCGTCCGACACGTCAACGCCATCCAGTTCAACCTTCGTGAACGTAATGACCGAGTTGGAGTCACCCGTGAACTCAACCGACTCGGATGCGCCCACAGTGGTCGTGCCGGCGTTGGAGAAGTCTATTGTTACGAAGAACGGGTTGCGGGTCGTCTCTGACGCACCAGTAGCAGGCGACACGAGCGGAGCCACCAGTGTTACGTCAGACTCAAACTCTATGATGCCCGTAGCGCCCACACCAGCAGTGGTGGTGGCTGTGACACCTGTCGTGCCAGAGTTGCTCGCACTATCCGTTGCAGCTACGTAAATGCTGTGCGTACCTGACTTGGCAAGCGCGGCCGTCGTGACGGTCCATGTGTCACCGGCCCCGGCAGCAACTGTCCTTGTTAGTGCAGTACTGTCTTCGAGGTTATAGACGGTGATCGTTGCCGGCTCGTCACCGGTAACTGCCTCGTCAGCTGTTATCGTGAATGAAACCGTTGCGTCGACGCCAGCCAACGTAGGCGTTAAGCCTGAAACCGTGAGCGTTGGGGCAATCCTGTCATTAGGTGTGATCGCACCTGTCGAGACATGGACATTGCCAGCCTCGTCTGTGATCGTCCCAATAACCGTTACAGCAGGCGTATCTCCTGCAGCCATATCTGAACCAAGGGTCAAGAAGACCGCCAGTCCTGTATCCACACCGCCATCACCAGGTGTCATGCCTGTGACCGAGGTGCTAGATGCTGTAGCAGAAGCGAATACGTCTGCGCTTGAAACCGAGTTGTTTGCAACTGCGAAGTCACCAGCTGTTACTGAATTGCCATCCAGCTTGGTCAGACTGCCTGGGTCAGCAAATACAACCATGAGGCTCTTCTTGTTGCCAATACCCAGGGTGCGAGGAGCAGATGCGGCATAGTCTACACCGGTGTAGACCGATGTCAGGGTAGGAGCACCCTGGTCAATCGTGATCTTGGCTATGCTCGACGCGTCGGTAGAGTTACCCGCCACGTCTGTAGCTCTCGCTGAAATCCAAACATTACCGGTCAGGCTAAGAGGTATCGAAATCGTGACACCTACTTTTGTACCGCCCTCGGTGTAGTCTGCGGTTGACAGAGGCGACTGCAGGGTTAAGCCTGTAGTCGTTGCCGATGACGTGTTAATCAAGAACCCGTACGTGCCCGCGGTCTCGTTTACGCCAGAATCGGTGTCCTTAATGCTAATCGAGTAGGTCTGTGCCGCGGTCTTCGTGATCGTACCAGATGCGGGAGACATGCCCAGGAAAGTGGGTCCATTCGCGTCTACCGTCATTGTCTTGGGTATGCCGACCGTACCAAAGTTCGTTGTCTCATCTGTGTACGTGGCTGTGATCGTGTCCCCGTGTGCTGTTTTGAGCATCGGTAACACTACACCCGTCTGACCCGTCCGCAGGGTGACCGTCGTGGTCCCCGTCGACGTGCCAATCACAAACAACCCGCTGGCCTGGCCGGAAGCCCTGGAGATCAGAGGGACAGTGATACCTGTTCCGTCACTGTCGCTCGTCACCGTGCTCGTGTTGTTGTTGGTGGTTATATCCGTGTCAACCACGTGGACGGCAACGATAGCTCCCAAACTGGTTATATCGTTGGTCCCGTAACTTACGGCGTCTGATGCTGTCGATGTACCTTGATTAAAGGTAACGGTGCCCAGCGACCCCGCGGCGCTGACTGTGCCGGAGCCCGACATCATTATGCCCAGCAACAGCGCCATGGCGCCTACTATGGTGAGTACCTGAAACGTCTTTTTCACCGTCAAACCCCCTATATTGTTCTATACCTTACTGAAGATTCTCACTATCTGAAACATGAAATTTCCTGGGACGCTATCGCTCCCAAGAGGACTTCGTTATGTTTAACCTCCGCTGAACCGCAGAGAACTATGTAAATTTGTACACCATGCCCCTTCGATTGTCAAGCCGTGGAGGGAGTATTCTTCGCGAAAAACACGCCGAGACGATCCATCCTGAATCCACGCTGAGTTAACTACCTCCATCCATCGTGCGCTCATCTACATGTATGTTATCTGTAAAAGCCTTTGCGTACAGAGGACTCTCACCATCAACATCCTTCAGCCTCACGATGCAGAAACCTATGGGACTATATCTCACCACTTTCGCACCTGTCAATGAAAGTAACACCACTTTTTTAGCGTATTACAGATATTTCCATTCCACCCTA
This sequence comes from SAR202 cluster bacterium, assembly GCA_030754315.1. Taxonomy (GTDB): domain Bacteria; phylum Chloroflexota; class Dehalococcoidia; order Lucifugimonadales; family JASMAO01; genus JASMAO01. The sequence continues at coordinate 22,324 of JASMAO010000165.1, read as the reverse complement.
ACAGTATCGCGATTTGATCGGTCGCTTCCTACCAAAATCAATCGGTGTCGTGTAGGTCCTAAAGTAATAACGAGTCAGACCCGCAACCACTAAATGAGTCCCTAGCTATCCTTGCCAAGATTGTCTAAGAAGTCCTGATTGTTTTTTGTCCTCCGCATACGCTCCAATACCTTCTCCGTCGCCTCAGAAGCCTGCATCGACGAATCAGATGTGATCATGCTAACCATCCGCCTCAAAAGCCATACCTGCTTTAGTGTTTCTTCGTCGAGCAGAAGCTCCTCCCGCCTAGTTCCGCTGCGAGTAATATCCATAGCAGGGAATGTTCGTCTGTCCGCCAACTTTCGATCTAAGTGTATTTCCATGTTGCCGGTGCCCTTGAATTCTTCATAAATCACATCATCCATGCGGCTACCAGTTTCGACAAGACAAGCGGCGAGAATGGTAAGGCTTCCCCCGTCTTCAGCATTCCGGGCTGCTCCAAAGAATCGCTTCGGTGGATATACGGCAACCGGGTCTATGCCTCCAGACAACGTTCGCCCACTGGTAGGCAGGGAGAGATTGTAGGCTCGTGTCAGTCGAGTCAGGCTATCAAGTAATACCACCACGTCCTTACCAGCCTCCACAAGTCGTTTTGCACGTTCCAACACCAGCTCTGCCACCCGACAATGATCCTCCACCGGTTCGTCGAATGTCGAACTGAATACCTCCCCATTGACCGATCTGGACATATCTGTGACTTCTTCTGGACGCTCACCTATCAGGGCAATCATCATGTGAATGTCCGGAGCGTTGGCAGTAATGCCGTTTGCAATCTCCTTGAGCAAGGTGGTTTTGCCTGCCTTAGGCGGGGACACTATCATTCCCCTTTGACCACGTCCGATGGGGGACACAAGATCCATGAGGCGGGTGGATAAATTGGTACGCTCGGTCTCTAGCCTGATCTGTTCCTCTGGAAATATCGGCGTTAGACGTTCAAAATGGGGTCGATTTCTCGCGGCGTCTGGGTCTACACCATTGACATCCTCCACTCGGACAAGACCAAAATACCTCTCGCCGTCCTTTGGCGGCCTAACCTGCCCAGAAACCTCATCCCCACTGCGGAGCCCAAATCGCCTGATCTGGGACTGGGAGACATAAACGTCGCTGGACCCTTTTGAAGTGGCCTCTCTGTCCTTCAAGAATCCATACCCGTCGTTAACAATGGCCAGTACACCGGAAGCCATCAGGTTCCCATTCTTCTCAGATACAGCTCGAAGTACCTTCGTCAGTATGTCATGACGGCGCGGATTTGCTCCGTTGTCAATAATACCCATCTCCCTGGCCATCTCGACCAGGTCTTGGTCCGACTTTGACTGCAATTCTGTCAGGTTCATTACTCACTCGCTCCGAGATCTATTAAAAAGTTTTGCACATCTCCGTTTTAGTCCAGATTCAGAAAGTCTTGATGTGGTGATTCTAGTCCATTGGGGAAAGGGGTTGAGGAGGATAGGAACAACCGGGACCAATCAAGCTGCCTATGCTCTGTGCAATACCTTCCTGGGCTAGTTAATTGCAGTTAGCCATATACAATCCCGCATCAATGGGCTGCCTGCAGTTGTCATTAGAACCTGTACCCACTAGTACAATAAACACTAGAACGGCTTTGTTACGGCGTACCCATTCGGTGTTTCGCATCAGTGAACCGTGAAAGAAATCCTGTGGATGCTCCGGAAGGGGAAATATCCTAGGGGCAACTGGGCAATCTCACACGATTCGTAAGGATGCCTACTAGCAGACCTAACTACATTAGCACACGTTGCTCGAAGTCGTCTATCCCCTAAACGCACCATTTTCGACATCTAGGGACATCACGTGCTGCCCACCTTCTCTCAAAGTCTTCTTAGCCACCCCAATAAATTCGCGGAACAGTGGGTGTGGACGATCAGGCCTCGACAGAAACTCAGGATGAAACTGTACACCAACCATGAATGGCATATCAGCTAACTCCATTATCTCCGCCAACCTACCATCCGGCGAACGTCCCGTACTGTGAAGGCCGACAGATGCAAAATCATCAAGGTAGGAGTTGTTAACCTCAAACCGATGCCTATGCCTTTCGTACACCAATCGCTGCCCGTAGGCTGAAGCCGCGACTGATCCTTCGACCAACTCACACGGGTAAACGCCAAGACGCATAGTACCGCCCAAGTCCACTATACTCTCTTGTTCAGGCATAAGATCTATCACCGGATGTAGGGTATCAGGCTTAAACTCGGTCGAGTTAGCGTCATCGTGTCCAAGCATATGTCTAGCAACTTCAACCACCATCACCTGCAATCCAAGACATAATCCGAAGTAAGGCACTTGATTGTCCCGAGCGTACTGGACTGTATCAATCATCCCTTCTACACCGCGGGGGCCGAATCCACCGGGTACTACTATCCCGCTCACGGAGTTTAGGAAATGTTCTGGACCTAAAGTTTCGATCTCTTCAGCACTTACCCATTGGACATCAATCTGACAGCCATGCATCAGGCCGGCGTGAAAGAGAGATTCCTTCACAGAAATATACGAGTCCTGAAGATCAACATATTTTCCAACAACCGCAATTGGAATGGAATCCTCCAGCTTTTCAATATCACCTACCATCTCTAGCCACTGAGACATGTCCCGCCCATCGGTGTCGAGACTTAACCTATCAACTACCAAATCTCCCAGACCTTCATCTTCCAATATCAATGGGACCCGATAGATAGTATCAACGGTCGGCAATGAGATCACACCTTCGCTAGGCACGTCACAATAAACTGAAATCTTTTGCTTTATCTCGTCACTTACATCCTGATCACTCCTACAGATGATGGCATCAGGCTGTATGCCCATACCCCGCAGTTCCCGAACGCTATGCTGGGTCGGCTTAGTTTTTAACTCTCCGGTCGGTGCAATGTATGGCAGGTAGGTGAGGTGAATGTAAAAGACGTTATCTCTGCCTGCTTCATTTCGCATCTGCCTGATAGCCTCTAAGAATGGCTGGCCTTCAATATCACCAACAGTACCTCCAACCTCTACAACTACGACCTCGGCCTTACTTTCGTTTGCAAGGGAATGCATTCGGGATTTGATCGCATCGGTGACATGAGGCACCGATTGGATAGTTCCTCCCAAGAATTCTCCACGACGCTCTTTTGCGATCACTTCGGAAAATATCTGGCCGGACGTAACATTCGACGATTCAATGAGTTCAATATCAATGAATCGCTCGTAATGTCCGAGGTCAAGATCAGTTTCTGAGCCGTCGCCCGTCACAAATACCTCACCATGCTGATACGGTGACATGGTGCCTGGATCAACGTTCAGATAAGGGTCAAGTTTAAGCACTGATACTGGGACGCCACGACTCTTGAGCATCCTCCCAATCGATGCCACGCTGATGCCCTTACCAACAGAACTTACTACACCGCCAGTTACGAATATGAACTTAGTCATGTGTATGTCCCGAATTGTATCGTCGCATCCGAATACGGTCGGTCTCTGTATGGAAAGGTCCCATTTTCCCCAGAAATTCTGCCATAGTTTCGGCAAGGGTTAACGAACTAGTATCCAATATGATTTTATTCTTGATAAGCGACGCTTTAAACTCCTCCTGAAACCTGTCGAGTACAAACTCAACGTCTGAGTCTTGAACTACTCCGCGGGTCGGCTCACCAAACGGCTTAGAATTACTTTGGGTGTCCGTTATCTCTTTGGAAGGAAAGACATTTTCACGCATACGTTGCTTAATAACTTCTGGGGATGCCTTCATCAAAACCAGCACCACTTCCGGTGCACTCTTCAAAATCTCTTCTTCCATGTGCCTTGCCATTTTCGTCCGCTGGCCTTCTGGACTCCGCATTGGGGCAGCGCTATTTTCACCACCATAGCCATAATAAATTGGTGCATAAACGGCCTCCTCTATATGGAATCCCATGAGATTATGGTCCGGGTTTTCGTAAAACGCCGAGGAGGCGTGGTAGGTCATCATGAATCTCTGGAACATCTCCTTAATCTGTGGATGCGAGTTCTTGTATTCTACAGAGGCATCACCTGTCAATTCACTAGACGGAATGGTGAAATGGTCATGGAAGTGGCTGCTGCCACCAAGGCTACGCTCTGACCAATTGACTATTTCGTTTGCCAACGTCGTCTTCCCTGCAAATTCGCACCCCACAAGAATTATATTCAATATGTAGTCTCCATCAGTAGAGTCACTCGGTCAAACCTCCATACAGTCGTTCCATCTCAGCTGCAAACCAAAGGGCCATGCTTCCGCTACGATCATCGTAACCAGAATTCGCAGGCCTGTCCAAGTAGCTTCTGATATTATCCATCACCCCTGAACCAGCACACCCGTCAACAATATTGCCATTAAAATCAACTCGTTCAGAAATACCCCGCCACGCCTTATCCAGCACCGATCTGTAGGAGGCGTCCAACCACCCCAAACGAATTCCTCTAGCCATCGAATATCCAATCATGCAAGTAGCTGTAAATTCCTGATAAGAGCCCGGGAAATCGATCAACTGCAGGTACATACCAGACGGCTCTTGGAGAGTTTTGAGTGCTTCCATCTGCATGTGGCACATTCCAAGTACGGAATCACGGGCAGGATAATGGAGAGGCATGTATGTCAATGCTTCCGCCATACCTAGCGCCGCGAAGCCATTCCCTCTGCCCCAATGATACGGTCCTCGCCGACTGTGGGGAAACAGGCCACTTTCGTGCTGGATTTCTGAGCCAAGTAAAAATTCAGAAAGTAAATCTATGTACCGTTCTGACTTAGTAACACGGAAGGCTCTACCTAACACAGATGCCGACATGAAGAAATCTTCCACCAGAAATTGAGGGTTAAACGGCCAAGGTGGCCTACCAACTCCTCGTGGTTTGACATAATCGGCGGTTGTGACCAGCAGATCATTAAAGCGCCCGTCCAACTTGAGTGAGGCTAATTCCTCAGCCCATACTACACCTGCTAAGTCGGCAGAGTTTGGTTCCGTCCCAATTGATTGGACTGGGTCTGAAACGATTTGGCAAACCAAAGAATCTATGTCTTCTATCCCTCCCAAACACCCGGGATCAATTTCTTCGAAACGTAAACGCCCGCTTATGGCAACCCCCTGGGTGTAAACCAACGGCTCCAGTGTACGGCCGTTAGTTTTTGCTAAGTCTGCTCCTATCTCTACCTGATTTCTCGATCTTCGTTTATCCAGGACGCGGCGCGCCTGCGACGCTCCCGGTGGGCGTTGAATAAGCGATTCCCAAAGCCTCGATAATTGTTCATCCAATTCGCCCAGTGGAACCGCCAATCGTAGCCCCGGAATCGGTCCCAATCCATCGGGCTGTCCAATAGCTATAGCGCTTAACAGAGAATCATCTGGTTCGATTTGAGAAGCATTTAGCACACTACCAATTCCCTTGGCCGGTGCATTCGCTTCCCACACAACATACTCCTCTTGCTGAACCTCCAACACCACGTCCGGTGCCTGGTAACAAATCCATCGCCAGACATAGCGAGATTCAGGGTTTTCACGATCGTTGAAGAATCCTCCATCGGGGGGATAACCACTGCCCGGTACACCTCCAGAACCGTTGTGTGGCCCGTTATCCATTGCAAACCCGGTTGGATTACCACAAGGAATTGCGGTTAATCCTATCTTGGAGGACAAATATCCCCCAGAATCTGCAAAGAGTTGGACAGCTTTTAACGAAACCTTGACATCACCGGGCCGACCAGACAGCCCACCAACTAACAGTACCCTTACTCGATCTGTCGCTGGAGAATAAGCATGCCGGTCTATCAGTGCTGGAATTGCGCGTTCCGATCGGGTCACACCACAAGACGTGACACTCCAAATGTCAGCCCTATCCTTGGATAATTGACCCAAACTAGTATCGAGGTCTTCGAATTGCCCCATGAGTGCTGTGTAGGTCTTCGGACCTAGAACCTCTCCAATGAGTTCATATCCCTTCGCGATTTCTGAATCCTTTCGCTGATGGGCATTGTTTCTATTACGCGCCGTGGTTTAAGCTCATTTGTTCAAACATTCCGTGTACTGTCGACCCTATGTCTGCGGGAGTTGGTATTATGGTAACTCCGGCAGACCGCAGCGATTTGATTTTTTCATCAGCCCGGCCTGCACTCCCGGTGATAATAGCTCCAGCATGACCCATTCTTCTGCCAGGTGGCGCGCTCCTCCCTACGATCAGCCCAGCGACCGGCTTGGTGAACTCGCTTTTAATGTAATCAGCGGCTTCCTGCTCTCTAGTACCACCTATTTCTCCTATCAGCACAACCATGTCCGTCTCATCATCCTCTTGAAACAACCGAAGTACATCCACGTACGACAGGCCTATGAAAGGATCACCCCCAATGCCCACACAGGTAGATTGTCCAATGCCCAATCCGGTTAATTGGCCAACTGCTTCGTATGTTAAGGTGCCACTTTTTGAAACGATTCCGACTCTACCAGGCGTATGAATCGCCGCCGGCATTATCCCCACCTTGCACCTTTCACCTGGAGATATGAGCCCAGGACAGTTCGGGCCTATCAAGATTACAGAACTGTTGCTCAGGTAGTGGATAACTTTGAGAGAATCTATTACTGGTATACCTTCAGTAATGCATACGATAGTTTCTATTCCGGAATCTGCCGCTTCTACAATCGCATCCGCTGCAAAAATCGGCGGAACAAAGATCATCGAAACATTGGCCCCGGTTTCCTTAACAGCATCGTCCACGGTGTTATACACAGGCACATCATCGAACATCTGTCCGCCACGTCCCGGCGTGACCCCAGCGACAAGATTGGTGCCATATTCACGGCATCGTCTGGCATGGAAACTCCCCTCACGGCCAGTCATACCTTGCACGAGAAGTTTAGTCTCCTTGTCCACTAAAATACTCAACAGCCGGCTACTCCTGATTGGCTGGAAGTGGTTGTATAGGCTTCTCGGGGAAATTTGATGTAGTAGGAACGCCCCATCATGCCACCTTGATGGCTTCAGCAGCCTCGGCAAACGTCGTGACTTGTACAACATCCAAGCCAGAGTCTTCCAGAAGCTTACGGCCCTCTTCCGAATTCGTGCCCAGCATGCGTACCACCATAGGCCTTACTGCATGCGGCATTTCTTTGGCCGCTTGTATAAGACCTCTCGCTACAATGTCACATCTTAAGATTCCACCGAATATGTTGATTAACACGCGAGTTACTTTAGGGTCGGAGAGTAGTATCTTCATCGCCTCTTTTACCTTCTCTTCATCGGCACCCCCACCCACATCAAGGAAATTGGCTGGAGAAGCGCCTACAGCATCAGTCACGTCCATCGTTGCCATTGCTAAACCTGCACCGTTTACCATGCATCCCACATCTCCGTTCAACTTGACGTAGCTGATGCCAAACTTGCCAGCACGTACCTCAAGAGGTTCCTCTTGCTCGGAATCGTGTAATTCGGATAAATGGGGGTGCTTGAAAAGAGCGTCGTCATCAAAGTTCACTTTAGCATCTGCGGCAAGTAACCGGAGGTCCTTCGTAACTACCAATGGGTTAATCTCAACGAGTGAGCAGTCATTGTCTATAAACATTCGATACAGATGTCCAATGTATTCGGCAGCGAGACGAATCTGCTGAGCGTCCAGCCCGAGTCGGTAAGCAATCATTCGAGCTTGATAATCCATTAACCCAAGTCCTGGATCTACACCAACTCTGATGATCTTTTCTGGCGTCTGATCTGCTACCTCCTCGATATCCAATCCGCCAGATTCACTCGCCATTACCACAACGCCGCCTACCGCTGCATCCACAACGAGTCCTAAATAAAGTTCACGTTCGACATCAAGAGCCTCCTCTACTAAGAGTCCACGTACCGGAACGCCCTCTGGGCCAGTCTGATGAGTAACCAAGGTAGACCCAATCAATTCTTTGGCCACCAGCCGAGCCTCATCTACGGATGAAACCAGTTTGATACCACCTGCCTTTCCGCGGCCTCCAGCGTGAACTTGCGCTTTGACTACCACGCTTGGACCTATTCGATCGGCTAGTTCAGCGGCTTCTTCAGCGGTTAATGCGTAACCTCCCTGGGGAACGGGAATCCCGTTTTCGGCAAGCATGGCCTTTGCCTGATATTCGTGAATCTTCATCGCTTTTAAATATTTTCTCGTTAATTCTACTCTACTGCAACAGGACACTCCGTGCATCGGCGGAGGGGATGGGATTCGAACCCATGACTCCGATCAGGAGTACCTGTTTTCAAGACAGGCGCCTTAAACCACTCGGCCACCCCTCCCTAACTAAAACATCCCCATTCTCCTCAGGTATTGTATTCTCTGAAAGATAAACCGGGCAACACAACGAAACTACCCCTCTGTCCCAGATATCATGTTACAAACAAAATTCCACTTGATTCAGCCAATGGACCGCTAAGTACTAACACGAACACCGAATTGGCATGGAACAAGACACTCATCAGGACCCACTAAACTCACCCTACCATGAGAGTTGAGTCATTTCAGCATCCGGGTGAATGCATCCAGCCCCTTGCCCGATGACATCTGCTTCATAAGCTTTTGCACTTGGCGAAATTGATTGAGCAACGTATTGACATCCTGCGGAGCCGTTCCACTTCCCTTAGCGATGCGCCGCCTGCGACTTCCTCCAATGATCTCAGGGCGACGGCGCTCCTCAGGTGTCATCGAGTATATTAATGCCTCAGTCTTACGGATTTGATCCTCACCTAATTCCCCCTCGCCCAAACGACCTTTAACAGAGGAAAAACCCGGCACCATATCCAACACTTGCCCCAAAGGGCCCATCTTTTTTAACTGTTGAAGTTGTTGAACAAAGTCTTCTAAATCAAAAGTTGAGCGCCGTATCTTTCTCTCCAACTCAGCCGCTTGTCGATGATCGAAAGATTCTTGGGTCTTTTCAATCAGCGACAACACGTCTCCCATGCCCAAAATTCTGGAAGCCAACCTGTCAGGGTGAAACGGCTCCAATGCTTGGACTCTCTCGCCTGTCCCAATAAATTTGATAGGTACTCCAGTCACCGCAACGACTGAAATCGCAGATCCTCCCCTCGCATCTCCATCCAGCTTTGTCAAAATTACGCCAGTCAACCCAATGCGTGCTTGGAATTCTTCAGCCACTTTAACTGCGTCCTGACCGGTCATAGCATCGACGACCAGTATCGTCTCCGAAGGCGATATGGCCTTCTTTACGGACTCTAGTTCTTTCATCAAGTCATCATCGATCTGGAATCGCCCGGCAGTATCCACAATGGACCAGTCAGTACCTAGGTCACGGGCACGTTTGACACCGGCATCCGCGACTTCAATCGTTGTAGCTTCGGGGGCGCCTCGATAAACCTCAATTTCAATTTGTTTACCAAGCGTCTCAAGCTGTTCTATCGCAGCAGGTCGGTGTAGGTCTGCTGCAACCAAATTTGTATTCTGACCAGATTCCTTCAAATGTAGAGCAAGTTTCGCCGCCGTGGTGGTTTTACCAGAACCATTCAATCCCACCATCAACACAACATCCGGTGATTCCTCGGTCGAGTTCAGGGCCTGGTGGCCACCTCCAAGAATGTGTGTCAATTCTTCATTTGTAATTTTGACTACTTGCTGCCCAGGGCCGATACTTTTTAACAATTCCTCGTCCAGTGCCCGCTCCCTGATACGATCCACGAATCCCCGAACGACCTTGAAATTGACATCAGCTTCTAGGAGCGCCAGCCTTATTTCTCTAAGCGCTTCATCGACATCCTTTGCCGTTAGCCTGCCCTTGTTACCAAGGCGCTGAAAGACGCTCGTTAATTTGCCGGATAACGATTCAAACATAAAAACCTCCCGAAACCGATTCTAATCGTGCCTATAATCTCAGATCAACATTTAAATACAGTACGGTAGTGACAAAGTCTGCTGACACGGAATTCGGCTTGCCTTACATTGCCAACAGCGGGGCACACACCCACCAGGAATGGTGCCACTGGTAGGCCAAGTGAGCATGGGAGTCAAACGTTGTTCTATAGGTGACTTTATATGCTCTGGTTTGGCTGGGAACCAAGATTCGTCATCACACTAATACCCTTCTGTTGCGTGCGAAAAAATCAGAGTACTTGGGAACTCTGCCAGAAAAGCCTTGGTCAAGAAACACCCAACCAGTGTCAGAGAAGTCGAGGAGGTAACATGTTCCCGTTCCTACCACTGTCATTGGAGTTAGCTACTCTCTTTGGCGAAGGTTTAGAAACATTAGACGATTCTTTGTCCTCAGTATCCTCTTCCGGGACATTCATTTCCCCAACGCAGGATATCGATACCACAGCATCTCCAGGCTGCGGCTTGAAGATAGTCACTCCTTGTGTTGCACGTCCTGTACTCCGTATTTCAGACAGGCTTGTCCGGAGGACCTGGGCCTTGGCAGAGACCACGTAGACCTCTTTGCTGTCATCAATCACATCAGCTGCGGCAACTGGACCCGTTTTCTTCGTGATATTGAATGTCTTTATGCCCATCCCGCCTCGTGCCTGTGATCTATATTTTTTCAAGTCTGTTAATTTGCCGAACCCATTCTTGCTAATCACGAGCAGTTTTGAATCGGGGACAACGACGTCAACACCTATGATAAAGTCCTTAGAAGGTTTTTTACCCTCCTTACGAAGCATCATGCCCCTGACACCACCAGCCGCCCTCTGTCTCGCAGTAATCTGAGACACTGGGTATCTAATGGACATTCCCTGTTGCGACACCATGATGAGTTCATCCATCTCTCGTGTCAGGCGTGCAGTGACGAGTTCATCTTTCTCCTTCAGCTTCATTATGATGATGCCAGATCGGCGAACGTTTGACATCGAGTTCAAGCCCACTCGTTTGACAACACCACGACGAGTTGCAAGCAACAAGAACAAGTCCTCGTGGTCCAATGTGTCGACACCTAGAATTGCGTTGACCTTCTCTCCGTCAGTGAGAGGAATAACATTGACTACAGGCACGCCCCTAGTTGTCTTGGATGTGTCACCTCGCAATCGGAATGAGTGCTCCAAAGGTAACACCCGGCCCTTGTTGGTGAAAAACAACAATTTGTCGTGAGTGTCGCAAAGCAAGATGTGAGCAACCGGATCTTCTTCACGTTTGGTCATGCTTCGAACACCTTTGCCACCTCTATGCTGGCTTCGATAGGTAGACGCCGGAATTCGTTTGATATAGCCCTCTCGACTAAGTGTAATCACCACTTTTTCTCGGGCCACTAAGTCCTGGTCCTCAAATTCTTCTGCCTCTCCAGCAATCGCCGTGCGTCTCTTTTCCCCAAATTTCTTCTTCAGGTCTTGAGTTTCTTCCTTAACCACAGCAAGAATCTTGTTTACATCTGCCAATAATTCTTCGAGATGACCTATCGTCTGGAGAAGCTCCTTATACTCAGTCTCTATTTTCTCGCGTTCTAATGCCGCAAAACGTCGCAGTTGCATGTCAAGGATCGCCTGAGCCTGAAGCTCGTCTAAATCATAGCTGGACATTAGTCCGTGTCTAGCGGCCTCTACGTCCTTTGCGTTTCGAATTAGGGCAATAATGTCATCAAGAAATTGCAGAGCGGTCCGCAATCCTTCAAGAATGTGCGCCCGCCCCCGCGCTTTCTTCAACTCATAGCGCGTTCGTCGTGTGACAACCTCCTCACGAAACTCAATGTAATGTTGAAGCGCTTGTCTCAACGTAATTACTTTGGGAGATCCATCTACAAGGGCGAGCATGTTCGCCGAGAAATTGGACTGCATGGCGGTGTATTTGTAAAGATTGTTGAGAATAACTAGCGCCTGCGCCCCAGGACGCAGCTCCATTACTATCCTCATCCCATGCCGGTCCGACTCATCCCGCAGATCGGCTATTCCATCGATCTGCTTGCTTTTGGCTAGAGCAGCTATTTTTTCTATAAGCGAGGATTTGTTGACTTGGTATGGCAACTCCGTGACTACTATTGCCATACGATTTGAGCGTTTGAGTTGTTCAAAGTCAGCCGTTGCCCTGACCACAATCTGGCCACGGCCAGTTGTATATGCGTTTTTAATCCCATCACGACCCATGATAGTGGCACCCGTTGGAAAATCGGGTCCCCTGACAGATCTCATCAGTGCCTCTACGGTGATATCCGGTTCATCAATCATCCGAACGATTGCGTTACAGACCTCACTTGGGTTATGAGGCGGAATGTTAGTGGCCATACCAACGGCAATCCCCGAGGCCCCATTTACCAGTAGAGTAGGAAGTCTCGTGGGTAAAACCGAAGGCTCTTGAAGAGTGCCGTCGAAATTGTCGATGAAATCGACAGTGTCCTGGTCCAAATTCAGCAGCATCTGCTCTGAGATGGCGCTAAGCCTGGCCTCGGTATACCTCATAGCTGCGGGGGGATCCCCATCCACACTGCCAAAATTGCCTTGCCCGTCAACCAGAGGCGCGCGCATGGAAAAATCCTGCGCAAGCCTTACCATCGCGTCGTAAACCGACTGGTCGCCGTGAGGGTGCCATTTACCAAGTACTTCACCGACCAAACGCGCGCTCTTTTTGTAGGCAGAATTTGGCCTCATCCCGAGGTCTTGCATCGCATAGAGGATGCGCCGTTGCACAGGCTTCAGGCCATCACGAGCGTCGGGAAGAGCTCTCGCAATAATAACGCTCATTGCGTAGTCCATGTAGGAAGTACGCATCTCCTCCACTATCTCAGCAGACCTCACGAATCCATAATCGGTCTTCGTAACCATGCAGTAGACTCCTAAATTAAAACGCCGAGGACTTATACGAACATATTAATGACAAGAAATCCTGGTAAACACCTACATGTTGTGCCCAAGATGATGCAATGCCCATTATACGCTACGCAACTTCATTATTCAAAAATGCCTGAAGTGGGTCTTTGGAGCCATGCATTTCATCAAATTGACTAGACGAGAGCCTCGGGTTTAGTTTACCTAATCATGAATTATGAGCGGATCTCTCGACGAACGATTGGAACAGACGCTCAAAGTGCGGCGGGATCTCTAAGCGCCGTTCCGGATGGAACTGCACTCCGATAATCCACTGGTGTTCGGGACTCTCAAGCCCCTCTATTACCCCGTCATCTAATGCATACGCAGATGCAAGCAGTTTGCCTGCTTTATGTTGCTCAGTAACACATTGTCTGTGACGACTATTGACCCTGACTATCCCGCCCGATCCAACGATAGCGGCTAATTTACTGCCGGGTGTTATGAATATCCTATGTAAAGCTGAGCCTCCAGAAGATTCAATGCCATGGGCTTTTTCTAGCTCCGAATTGGTCGTTACAGAGCCGCCGAGAGCGACATTAAGCGCCTGCATACCACGACAGATGCCCAATACAGGGAGGTCCGTATGCATGGCAATTTTCAACAAAGACAACTCAAACAACCCCCTCACCAAACCCTCATCTCCAGCTCGTTGGCACCGAAGAGGATCAAGGTCGGATTCCCCCCCAATCAGCAGACCGGCAATCTCAGCAACAATTTCCGTCGGTGCCCTCCCATCATCCGGGTCAATAAGCTGAGGCATTCCTCCGACACGTAAAATGGTGTCAACAAAAAGGTCTGTTGATGCCTCCGGTTTTGCCATAAGGCCTATCACAGGAATAGTGGTCAATGATTCGACCCGCTTAATGTTTTTGTAGTTATCCACACAATATTTTGTGACACACGAATCATAGGGGTTCTTTTGATAGGAGCACGCTTAATACAGAACCCATGCCAATCACAATTGATAGTGTATCCTTGTGAGACTAGAGGCATCGTGTTATGATGCCCATCTGATAGAACAAGTGTTTTAGTATTATACAAGAAAACGTACTCATCGGTAAGGTTTGAAACGATGGCAACAGAAAAAACAAAGGCACTAGAAATTGCTATAGGACAGATAGACCGCCAGTTTGGATCAGGCACTGTGATGAGGCTTGGTGATATGAGCAGCCATTCACTTGAAGACGCCATTTCTACAGGGTCTATTTCGTTAGACTTCGCCCTAGGCATAGGAGGTATACCGAGAGGCAGAGTTGTTGAGACATTCGGCACCGAATCCTCCGGTAAATCTACCCTAGCTTTTCACGTCATGTCTGAGGCTCAAAAAGCGGGCGGTACAGCGGCGTATATAGACGCTGAGCATGCCTTGGACCCAGGCTATGCTACCAAATGCGGTGTCGATACTGCCGAACTTCTGGTAGCACAACCTGACTCCGCCGAGCAAGGGCTCGAAATATGTGAATATCTCGTGCGGAGTAGCGCGGTGGACGTTGTTGTCGTGGATAGCGTTGCTGCCCTAGTACCCCGCGCAGAATTGGAGGGAGACATGGGTGACACTCACGTTGGCCTTCAAGCTCGCATTATGTCACAAGCCCTCCGTAAGTTGACAGCCGCAATTAATCATTCCAAATGCTCGGTCATGTTCATCAACCAGATACGCGAGAAGGTCGGTGTAATTTGGGGTAGCCCTGAAGTAACTCCTGGTGGCCGCGCTCTCAAATTCTATAGCTCGGTGCGCATAGACCTACGCCGGATCGAATCGATCAAAGTTGGAGGCACGGTCGTCGGCAGTAGAGTGAGAGCCAAAATAGTCAAAAACAAGGTTGCTCCTCCATTCCGAGTGGCCGAGTTCGATATTATGTTCAACCATGGCATAAGTAAGGAAAGTGATCTTATAGACTTAGGGGAACAGATGGGTATGGTCAAAAAAAACGGTTCGTTCTACTCATTCGAGGACACGCGTTTGGGCCAAGGAAAAGAAAATGCTAAGTCTTTCCTACGCGAGCACCAAGAGGTTGCGGCCCGTCTAGAGAGCCTCATTAGAGGCGATTCGGGCGATACAAATTCCACAGGAACCGATGGTGCAACTGCAGAGACCGCATAAGCCGGCAACCATTTTTCCCAGTGAAGCACTTCTACAAACATCCATGGTATAGGCGCATGACTTGGTTCAAAACTGCACAATGCATCCCACATAGTCATTCTCTCAGACTGATGCCTGGTTTGATACCTGCACTACGGTGAACGCTACTTAAGTAACAGGCTTGCAAACGATTCAACAGTGGTTACCATCAAGTAGATCCAAATCTCTCTGAGACTTAGATTCGCCTCTCCAGTAAGAGATAAAAGCCGAATCTAGTTATAAACAGCGTGAGTACAATAATGCACAGATCTACCAACAACTATGCAGTCCTCTTCCAGAAAATAATCGCATGTATAAGCCTGACTCTCTCCGCCGCAACCGGTCTGGAGGAGCCCTTCGGGCCATCTACTAACACTGGCTCTCGGATGGACTAAATCTGAAAAGAGGAAAATCCATGTCAAACTTTGCAATAGAAAACCCATAGAATTGAAACTGGAACGTACCAATAATCAAGTTCAAGGGGCAGTCCCCTACAACCATTGGAGGCAGAAGCGATGTCTGGCGTTGATTTAGAAAGTCTCATATTCATCGGAGTTAGTCTGCTGCTATCCGCTTTCTTCTCAAGTTCCGAGACAGCTTACTTTTCACTGCAAAAGACTCGTATCGCTCACCTTGTAAACACCGACGTCCCAGGAGCTAGGCGCGTAGCACGCATGATTGAAGAACCGGAACGTCTCCTCTCAACAATCCTTCTCGGGAACAACCTTGTCAACATCGCATTTGCAGCGATCATTACGGTAACTGTTGCCTCTTTGCTAAGTGATGATCAAGCAGGAACCGCAATCTTGGTCGCAACTGCGATCGGTACGACTATAATTTTGGTATTCGGAGAAATCCTACCCAAATCAGTCGCCTTCCGAAACAGTGAACGAGTCGCCTTCATGTTTGCAAGACCACTTAAATTTATCGAGATATTGTTACTCCCATTGGTGGTAATACTGCAATGGATCGGTCGTAGCACCAATTCCGCATTCAGTGACAACAGCTCAGCACCGACACCATTCGTAACGGAGGATGAATTCAGGACATTAATCGATGTTGGAGAGGCAGAAGGCTCACTCGATCCGGAAGAGGCCGAGATGCTGGAGAGCGTGTTTCGATTCGGAGACAAGCAAGTACGAGAAGTAATGTCTCCCAGAACAGAGATTATAAGCATCGAGAGAGGGGCTACCCTTGGTGGATTCCTCGCCGTATATGAGAATAGCCCTCATACACGCTTCCCGGTTTTCAAAGGCACACCCGATAACTTGGTCGGAATCCTTTCCTCCAAAGACATTCTCAAAGCAATGTGCTCTAGAGACATCCCTCACAGCGAACCCATCACTGACCGCATACGTGACGCCTATTTCGTCCCGGAAACCAAGCGAATAGCAGAACTGTTCGATGAGCTGCGACGCACCGGTAACCAACTCGCTCTAGCTGTCGACGAGTTCGGAGGAATATCGGGACTTGTAACACTTAAACGACTTTTGGAAGAAGTCGCTGGACGTGTTGGCGAAGAAGGTGTGAGCCCAGAAGAGGAATTCATTGCATTAGGCCAAAACATATACGAACTCGACGGTGCAATGAGCATCGAACAGGCCAACGATGAGCTCGATATTAATCTCCCAGAGGGCGATTTCGAAACGGTTGCCGGATTCGTATTAGACAATCTGGGGCACATACCCACAGTAGGAGAAATCGTCGAATTTGGCAACATGAAACTGGAGGTGTCCCGGATGAAAGAAATGAAAATAGACTCCGTTAAATTAAACAAAAGACTCTCGTAAAGCAACTACCACCGGAAATGAAAACATGCCGCGCACAAACCCGTCTGTACTGAGGATACAACGCAGTCTTAAGAACGCACTAATAGAATCTGGGGTTTCTTCCGGTACGAAGCTTATTGTTGCGGTTTCAGGTGGCCCAGACTCGCTAACACTACTTTACGCCCTGCATCATCTTAGTACCGAGTTCAACCTCGTCATTCACGCAGCCCACCTCAACCACGGATTCCGTGGCGTAGCAGCGGAATCTGATGCAGACTTCGTTAACGAAGTCTGCAATAAGATTGGAGTAGAATTATCATGCCAACAGTCAGATGTATTCGCATACAGAAAAGCGCACCGACTATCTATTGAGCAGGCTGCGCGTGAGGTCAGATACGCATTTCTGGCCAAAACAGCAGTTGCCCAAGGTGCCGATATTGTGACGCTAGGCCACACATTTGACGACCAGGCTGAGACCGTACTTATGCATATCTTGAGAGGTACAGGCTTGACTGGTCTTCGAGGAATGCAACGGATGTCCAAGAGGGTGTTCGGTAACAATGAAATAGCCCTGTTTCGACCACTACTCGAAACATCCAGGGAGGATACTCTGCTCTACTGCACTGCATTTCAATTGCTCCCACGTGAAGACGAGACGAACTATTCTCACGAATTTAACAGAAATAAGATCCGTCATGACCTTATTCCATATCTCAAGCAATACAACCCCGCGATCAAAGAGGCACTTGTTAGGCTGTCTCGAGGTGCTCAGAAGGATCTGCAATATTTAGAGAGCAACGTGGATCACATCTGGAATCAAATCGCGCAGGTTGTCGACTCGAAAGTAACAATCAATCGTGGCATGTTTTTATGGCTGGAACCTGCCCTACAGACATACCTACTTCGGCGAGCGCTGTGCGTAGTCAAAGGCGGTGTCGAAGACATTCAACAAATCCACATCGATGCAATGACAAAACTAATGAGTGGACCGGCCGGTCGATCCATAGACCTGCCTGGTCAAATTCATTTTGTAGTTTCTTACGACCAGGCAGAGTTGGCATCCAGTATCTCGGATTCCGTCAAGGCAATCTCTCTTACCAATCAATTTGACCTGCTCGTCCCTGGCGAAACAACCGCAGGCCCCTGGTCTATTACAGCAACTATCGTCGAAAACCCATACTTTTCAACCCGTACAACGCAATCCGAGCTTAACTTCAGAAGAACTGAAAGTGGGCCAGAAGGAACGTCAGGGTTCTTAAAGTTGGCAAGCGTTGGCAGCAGGTTGTCTGTACGAACCAGGAGGCCATCTGACCGATTTCAACCCTTAGGAATGTCTCAATCTAAAAAACTTCAAGATTTCATGGTAGATGCCAAAATACCCAGACATTCTCGAGACTCCGTGCCCTTAGTTACCACAGAGAACGGCATCGCATGGGTCGTTGGCTGGCGTATCGCAGACTGGGCTAAGCTGACAAGCGAAGACAAACGCTGTCTGCAACTACGTTTCATCTCCAGAGAAAACTTATCCGTTTAGGAACCCACCAACCCCTTACTGCTCCTGAGCTACCGATTCCAACTAGGATAGTGTCAGTGTCGAAAGTGGCTTCCGGGATCATCGAAGATGCTGGTTAGCGTCGACTAATAGATCATCTTGTGGCTTGGGTACTTGGTTTGTGATCAGGGAGAGCTATTTGATAGTATGCAGTCATTAGCTCCCCTGTTGCCGAGTATCCCAGGTCCCAACCTGGCGGCCAACCAAAATACTTGCCGATTTTGTCGGCATATCACACTACCCCATCGGATAGTAATTTCCATACATAGATCTTCTACTAGATCACCCGCGCAAGCCTCGGATTCGGAGTTGTGCCGGGGATACGGCCTCGTTTAGCTATAGGCCTACCATCAATCTCATGTATATCTGCAATGAATGGGTTGGGAGGTGTAGAAGCAATGAAATTTCCCACCCCATACCCATCAACTGGGACTTCTTCCGCTACGAATTGTCTGATCTTATCTGCCGTGAAACCGCCACTGACTAGTATCTCCACGTGGCGGAACCCAGCTTGATCAAGCCTTGCGCGAATCTCCTTAATCATCTGAGCCGTAACTCCACCACGTTCTATCGGTGTGTCGACTCGAATTCCACGCAACTTCTCTTTCAAAGACCTGGCAACATTCAGAGAATCTTCGGCTTCGTCGGTAAAAGTATCGACGACCGCAACGCGTGGTACCTCCTGAGGCATGTGAGCATCAAACGATTCCGCAGCTTTTACAGTGTCCCCCATGATAAGAGGCAGATCATGTGGCATGTTGCCGGATGGAGTCACCCCAGCAAGCCTAGCCCCTAGTATGGTCGAACAGGATGCACATCCACCTACAACCGAAGCGTAATCAATATTAGCGGCAACGTTGGGGTGAACATAGCGAGCCCCCAAGGCTACGATGGGCGCCCCTTCGCCTGCTTCGACACACTCATGTGCAGCCGTTGCCCATGCCGTACACGATGCTAATGTTCCGCATATAGCAGTTTCGTAAAGCCCAACGGAGCTGTAGGGAGCCTTTACGCGTAGCCCGATCTCACGAGCCTCAATTGCGTCTCCCTCTTCTAGAGCCCATACCTCGCTGCCGGTCTCGGGCAGAATCTTTGTCAGAAGAGCGCGCACTTCTGATATTCCGCAGAAGATGCCCGCACGTTGAGGTGCAAATTGCATAGTAACGACAGGGTTAATTCCTTCGTTGCGTAATATCGTTAGAGTTCGCTGAAAATAAACATCGGCCGATTCCCCAACCAGTGTGGTTCGACGAATCTCAAATTCGGGGTTAGGCATATGTACTCACCGTTAAAACTCGATTGAACATGTTCTTAAATTGTGTAAGCAATCCAACACACAGAATCCTTCAACCCTTAAACTCTCCACCTTCTTCAACTTAGCACCCAGAGTAGTATCCATCTGCTTTATTTGATCATAACTCAGACACGGTCCTGTCAGACCCGGAATAAGCATAGTTACCAAAATCACAGGCTGTAATAATGAAAGATTGGAAACACCAGATCGCCCTAACCAACAGACTAGCAGTTAATCTGTAGTCGCTCCCTGAGGATCAACATTCCATCTGACCCTCATCGCAACCGCAACAGGACGATGCGAATTAATTGCCTCCCGTAATGAACAAATCCGACGAGTATGCCAACTCCTTGATAAAAATACACTCCTCGTTGTTTCGGACTACGAAATTTTCGCTTGCTCCAACCCCAGTATGTTAGCGTGCAACAAAACAAACTGCAAGAAAGAATCCTACTGACACAAGTAGCCAATTTACTGGGTAAGACAGCCGTGAAACCGCCATTGACGCTCCTTAAACCTTATCCTAGAATCGAACCGTGACCACAGCAACTGCTTTTAATCCTTTCTCCGTTCGAAAGACCACCTCGGGCACTGGTATGCGAATCGTAACCAGCAAAATGCCAGGCACCCATTCCGTAACTATTAGCGCCTTCGTTCTGGTAGGTTCACGCTATGAAACACTTGAGTTGTCCGGCATCTCTCATTTCATTGAGCACCTCGTATTTAAAGGCACGGAAAGGCGACCGACCCCAGAGAAGATTAGCAGTGTTATTGAAGGGGTTGGTGGCGAGATCAACGCGGGCACTGAGCAAGAACTCACCGTCTATTGGTGCAAAGTTCCTGGAGATCATCTACCAGAATCCTTAGATCTCGTGTTGGATATGCTACGGAATTCGATTTACGCCGAGGAGGAATTGGAACGAGAAAAAGGAGTGATACTGGAAGAGCAAAGCATGATCAACGACTACCCTCACCAGAAGGTAGAAATGATGTTAGATAACCTCCTTTGGCCAAACCACCCACTAGGTCGCGACATTAGTGGTACGCCCGAATCGGTCACAAGCTTAACTAGAAACATGGTGCTTGATTACGTCCAACACTTTTACACACCGGCAAACGTGGTCCTCAGTGTAGCTGGAGATATCGACCACGACGGGGTGGTAGAACAAGTGGAGGGAATATGTGCAGGCTGGGAAAGCAGACCGGCGCCGAACTGGATTCCGTTTACTACTGATCAATCCGATTCGCAAGTCTGTATCGAGTACCGGAACACTGGGCAGTCCAACATTGCAATCGGATTTCCGGGGCTCTCTTATACACACCCACAAAGGCATGCTCTGGACCTACTTAGTATTATTCTGGGAGAGGGAATGAGTAGCCGCCTATTTCTAGAAATCCGGGAAAAGCAAGGCCTAGCCTACGACGTATTCAGTACAACTTCCCATTTCCTAGACTGTGGCGCTTTCATCATCGCCGCGGGTGTGGACCCAAAGAAAGTTTATGTCACTACATCCACACTAATGAACGAGATCGGACGCCTTGCTGATGGTATCACCGAAGATGAATTGGCTCGGGCAAAAATCATGTCCGCAGGCCGGTTATTGTTAAGTCTCGAAGGTACCAGAGCAATATCCAGTTGGATCGGTGGACAAGAAGCTCTCCTCGGACAAATATCAGATGTCGCCACCGTCACTCAAGCAATCAATGCAGTGTCACTGGAAGACATCTTCCAGATCGCCACGGATTTGCTGCGAACCGATAGGCTAAACCTAGCCGTAGTCGGACCCCATCGGGGAAAAGCCCGTTTCCAGAAGGAAATGCGGCTACACTAGATGGAAAGACTCAGAAAGCCCTGATACCAGTGCTTTCCTGCATCAATTGGCAACTCCTAGCTCCTAATTAATCTCGTTCTCAATCTAGGGGAGTTCGTTCAACTCCCTCATCCAGGTCTACATCCAACGTCTTGATGACTTTGGCGAGCATCGAGTAATAACCCACGACCACAATCAAATCAATCAACTGCATCGGGCTGAGTAGATGCTCAACAGCCTGGTAAGTCCGGTCTGTCAACCGACTATTCAGCACCAACTCTCTAGCAGCCTGTGCAAACACACCCTCTTTGGGTGGAATCCCCATTGGAGCACGTCCAGACCTGATAGCTTCAATGGTCACGTCACTTAATCCAACTTTCCTTGCTTCTACCTCGTGATGTGCCCATTCGTACTCCACATTGAGCTCTTTCGCTGTACTGAGGATCAATATCTCACGAACCTTGGGATCTAGTACAGATCGATACCTTAGATATTCTCCGAGCCTAGACGCTGCCTCAGCCGCGTTTGGATTGTTAAATAAAACACCAAATACGTTGAGCATGCTGCCACGAGTCGATACTATTTGGTCATATACAGCCTGCTTATCAGGTGAAAGTTCATCGCGCCCTACTGTGGGGAGTTTTGTCATGTGGTCACCTATGATGCCATCTAGTGGTGTGTGAGAATTCAGCCTACTATTGATGCAACGAGTCGGCCCCGAGTAGCATTATTTGGCTCAAAATGCCATACAGGGTACATTGTACTCGTGTTGAAGGATACGGAGACAATGAGTTTAGTTAAGTCCGCCAGGAGATTACACTAACTGGTAAACCTTCATCAAACAAAGTCAACCCCGACGGGCTTAAAGCTGCTACCCACCTAAATCCCCTCAGTTCCCTCGCTAAAGGTGGTCCCATCCGGTACGATCGGAGATTAAAAAATTGCCATCTGAATCCAATACATTAACAATTTTGG
>JASMAO010000164.1 GCA_030754315.1 SAR202 cluster bacterium | reverse complement strand
CGGGTTTATTGATATCGGCAACGACGATTCTGGCACCTTGAGCAGCGAATAATTTGGCAGTGGCTCGTCCAATTCCCGATGCAGACCCTGTGATCAGCGCTACTTTGCCTTCAAGCAACATTTTCAAAATTCTCCTTAGTTTTAATGGCCAAACAACCAGGAATGGTGGAGAGGGAAGTACCCCTGCCGGGACTCGAACCCGGGCACACGGTTTAGGAAACCGTTGCTCTATCCGCCTGAGCTACAGGGGCATGTAACAACGCGCAGCGACAGCAACTTTAAGACCATTGGCCGACTAGTCCAGATAGCAACGTCACCGACAACCAATCCCATGTCAAATCCTCACAGGGAGGCCATCACAAAAGTATTAGCCAATCTCATTTCGAGAACAGGACTCTGGTTGCAAGTCTATTGCAGCGCTTATACGCAAGCTAGTCTAAATTCATCAAGCCAACTATATTGAGACACCCTCAACGACGGGACAGTATATAAATCATGGTAACGCATCGTAAGAAGTCCGCCAACAACTTTATCCTACAATTCCATTACTGTTCTTAACCTTGCCACAAAATTTGACACGTTAACAATGTGCTTCACATGCCCTTCGATAGCCTACGTCTCTCAAAACGTTTCAATGAACGCCAAGCTTTGTTTTTACGTGTGAGATCCTAGTACGGCTTGCAGCCCATTGAACAGCCAATGCATAATGTCCATAACTGAAACGTTAGTCTTTGATTGACATTTGGAGGTGGATATGACCAATTGGCAGGAAGATATTGTGCTGGATTGCTCTGGCTTAAACTGCCCCCTCCCTGTATTGAAAACAAAGAAAATCATGGACGGGCTTGATTCTGGTCAGGTGCTTAAGATGATATCCACGGACCCCGGTTCAGTGAACGATGTCGCCGCCTGGGCTAAGAGAACAGGGAACGAACTACTTGAGACGGTTGCCGATGCAGGTGAATACACACATTTTTTGAAAAAACGGCACTGAAGAGAAGAAAATATAGAGGCAGAATCATGGTTGAAACAGCAGGTAAGAAAAAAAGGATGGCGCTCATTGCATCCAAAGGAACCTTGGATTGGGCATACCCCCCCTTCATTCTGGCCTCCACGGGAGCGGCCATGGAAATGGAAGTTGGGGTGTTTTTCACTTTCTACGGACTTACGCTTTTGAAAAAGGAAATCAGTCCAAAAGTGTCACCTCATTCTAACCCGGCCATGCCTATGAAGATGCCGTTCGGCCCTGACGGATTTCAACAGATTGAGTGGCCTATCCCTAATATTCTCACAGGAAACATGCCGGGATTCGAAACGGTGGCAACCTCTCTTATGAAACAGACTTTTCAGAAGAAAGGTGTCGCAACCATCGAGGAACTTCGTGACATCTGTATAGAAAGCGACGTGAGGCTAATCGGATGTCAGATGACCATGGATGTATTCGGGTTTTCCAAAGACGATTTCATAGATGAGGTGGATATTGGAGGTGCAGCTACCTTCCTAGAGTTCGCCGCTGAAGCTGACATACAGATGTTCATCTAACCACTTTGGACATACCTCTCTCCCTATGTTTGGTTGCAAACCTGTTCAAAGACTGTAAACCTAATACTATCTTCAGTGGCTTCTTATTAATCTCGCCCCATTCAGGTGATACTTCAAAGAGGAATCCATGACTTCTACCCCTCACAAAGATATGGCAAAGGCATACGACCCCCAAGTTACGGAGGGCCGTATATACGATCTCTGGATGAATGGTGGCTACTTCACACCAAAGATCGACAAAACTCGGAGACCTTTCGTCATCGTCATGCCTCCCCCCAACGTGACAGGTGAACTTCACCTTGGCCACGCCCTAATGGCCGCTCTCGAAGATATCATGATCCGTTGGCATCGTATGCAAGGCGAACCGACTTTGTACCTACCAGGAACAGATCACGCCGGAATTGCAACTCAGGTCGTCGTAGAAAGAACTATTGCCAAAGACGGACTGACCAGGCATGACATAGGTCGAGAACAATTTATCGATCGGGTTTGGTCTTGGGTAAAGCAGTATGGAAATACAATCGATGGACAACTCAAAAGACTTGGATCCTCCTGCGACTGGTCACGAAAGCTTTTCACCCTAGATGATGGTCCAAACAAGGCAGTTCGTACGACTTTCGTCAATTTATACAAAAAGGGCCTAATCTACAGGGGTGAGCGAATCAACAACTGGTGTTCAAGGTGCGCTACAGCACTGTCCGACCTTGAGGTAACTCATCAAGAAGAAAAATCTGGTCTATATTTCATCAAATATTGCTTCACTACGGGAAGCGATTTCATCACCATCGCAACAACTAGGCCTGAGACCTTGCTTGGAGATACAGCTGTCGCTGTAAACCCTAATGACAAACGCTACGTGCATACGATAGGCAAGAACGTCACGGTACCCATCGTAGGTCGAAACATACCGATCATCGCTGACGATACTGTTGACATGGATTTCGGTACAGGCGCCCTGAAAGTTACGCCCGGCCACGACCACAACGACTTCGAAATTGGCAAACGTCACGGCCTACCCATCATAAACATCATGAACTTGGACGGCACATTGAATGAGAATACCGGCCACTACCGCGATGTGGAAGGATTGGACGCTCGCAACAATATTATCAAAGAACTTGAAGATGACGGACTGCTCGAAAAAGTAGAATCCCGCCAACATTCAATTGGGCATTGTCAGCGCTGCAACACGGTTCTCGAACCATTGGTTAGCAAGCAGTGGTACATGAAAATGGCCCCTCTTGCCAAACCAGCGATCGAAGCGGTCCAGGACGGGCGGATAAAAATCCTTCCCGACCATTTCACCAAAGTCTATTTCAACTGGATGCAGAACATCCGAGACTGGGCCATCAGTCGACAACTCTGGTGGGGACACCGTATCCCGGTCTGGTACTGCACCGACTGCAAAGAACTCAACGTCGAACTTGAGGACCCATCTTCATGCCAAAAATGTGGTTCAACCAACCTAACCCAAGACAACGATGTATTAGACACATGGTTTAGTTCAGCGCTATGGCCCCATTCAACTCTTGGTTGGCCTGAGAAAACAAATGATTTGGCCTATTTCCACCCAACAAACGTCCTAGAGACAGGGCACGACATACTGTTTTTCTGGGTGGCACGCATGATCATGATGGGACTAGAGAACACTGGCAAAGTGCCTTTTGAAACAGTGTATTTACACGGCATCGTTAGAGATCCAGAAGGGGTCAAGATGAGCAAAACAAAGGGCAATGTAATGGACCCGCTGAATCTCATCGACGATTATGGGGCTGATGCGCTTCGCTTCGCTCTCACCAATGGAGTAGCAACCGGTGCCGACATGAGACTCAACGAGCGCAAAATGGTAGCGAGCCGCAACCTTGCCAACAAGCTCTGGAACGCCACTCGGTTTGTCCTTTCTAACCTGGATAATAATGCTTTAGTGATCGATTGGCAGAACGGTCCGTCCCCAGAACACCTAGAGGATCGCTGGATTATAAGCAGGCTGAATCATGTCTCCGATGAAACCAGTCACTACCTTCAAAATTACCAGTTCAGTGAGGCGCAGAGACTCCTACAAGACTTTTTCTGGGGTGATTATTGTGACTGGTATCTTGAGCTGGCTAAGATTCGGATTCGTACCGAGGACAATCAGTCACCACTGCCAGTTTTAGTATTCGTGCTGGAGAGAATAGTAAGATTATTACACCCATTCATGCCGTTTATAACTGAGGAAATTTGGCAGACTTTGCGCAGCAAGTTCAAAGAACTAGAATCGGCTGCACCCGCACTAATTGTGGCTGATTATCCCAAAGCACAACCAACGCGTTACGACGCTGAGTCCGAAGATCAGATGAATGGAGTAATAGAATTGGTGCGTGGCCTCCGTAATATTCGCTCTGAGTTCAATATCGCAACCTCACAAACAATAGAGGCAGTAATTAACGCACCACAAATTGCAGAAACCGTTGAGAAAGAACAAAAGGCGATCAAGATATTGGCCCAGGTTGACCCACTAACCCTTAGTGAACGCCCTGGCCACGCTGCCAAGGATGAGGTTTCCATTGTCCTAGCTAAAGGCACCGTGACAATCCCACTAGGAGGTTTGGTAAATCTGGAACATGAAAAGAAGCGGTTATCAGTAGAGTTGAATGAACTCGACGGAAATGTTCAGCGTCTATCCGCCAGACTTAGAGACGAGAAGTTCACATCCCGCGCTCCAGTCGAAGTCGTTGAACGTGAAAAACAACGCCTGGAAACCGCCGAGAATCGCCGTTCCAGAGTGGCCGAAACCCTCGCACGCCTCTAATATTAATCACCAAATACATTCGACCAAATAGCTTTTGTATAGGCGACTCGGAATCCTAAGCGCTCCATATTACGTTGGCTTACAGAGCCAGGAGTAGCTTGTGTAACTGCCAGGTCGCAGCCCTCACGAGCAGCATCTTCAAGCCTGCGATTTATTAAAGCTGTCTGACAGCCCATCCTTTGATATTTTTTCACCGTCGCCGCACCAGCCATAGAGGCTATACCATCTTCAACGTGCAGCATACCAAAAGCAGCGGATTCACCTTCAATCGTAACTGTGTAAAGTCTCCAGCCACTTCTAGGATAACCGATCTTAACTTGAGCCTCTCCCTTTCGCCTTAGAGACTTGGAAAGACCGAGATCATCCATGTAAACCATATACATGTCTGAGAAAATCTCTATTCCGGCCTCTCCGATCTCTCTAACCACTAGCCCCTCTCTTGGCTTGGCATTGTTGATTGAGGGTACGCAGTACAGTGCTGTGTGGAACGTTTCGTGGTAAAACCCCCTGCTAGCCAAACGCTCCCGTAAGCGTTTGTTGGTAAGCATCGGGACGAGATCCAAATAGCATGGCCCCCCTCTGTCCCGGTACCAATCTACAATCCCATCCAGTTCATAATCAGACGTATCGCGTATCCCGAGTACTCTATTGAATTCCCAATCCTTAACAGCACCCATTCGAAACCCAACCGCTTCGCCAAATCGTTCCGTATCGACACTAAATGGATTGTTACCACCACTTAGGACCGACAAATCAGACAACATGTATGCGATCTCTGACTTGTCTATTCGGTCGGCTAATTCAGAAGTGACGATCGGAATTGGCAATAGACCTCCCAACACCACCACTGTTAGCTACACCTGTACCGCGACGCATCTACAAAGCTCCCATAGCGTGAATATACTATACAAGTCGAGAGCCGTGACCATACTCCCCGCACCAACAAGCACTTAGGACAAAAGGACCCGCCTCCCATATCGGAACGATACAACGACCACTGTCGTTTCTAACATCACTTAATAACTAGTCCAAAATGAAGTTAGGTTCTGGACCCCTGAAAGGGAAACATCTCCCATGTGTTCGATCTGAATGAGCCCCTTTCGGGTGTCACTGGCTATACGTGCCTTATCTGAGTTCTTAAGACGGTATTTGAACAGCCAGTACGTAAATGCCTTGGCCTCTCCCAAGCTTATGTCATTGTCATTTAAGCCGTTCGTCCCCCCGCGATATCGTCTCAATAGCTCGACAGGGGTTGCACGATACAACGCAAAGAATGCTTCATCAGTCGGATCACCCTTATACCGAACACCATTGCTCATATGGCGCTTTTGAATCTCAATCTCCACTGCCAATTGCAGCGACTCCTCTACAGTCACACCATAGTGATAATTAAGTACACCTCTATATTTCTCAATCCCCAAGATATTTTTAAACACCGTGCCATTAACAGAATGAGGGAATTTTCCTGTAAAGAGTAGATCCTCTATTTCTATTACTGGCACAATGTCTCGCACGGTCAACAGAAGTCTTTCAGCCAGTAACATCCAATCAAACGCCTCACCATCTATGAAATATGTGAATATGCGGCCATGAAATTCCTCGGTCGGAGACGACCAAGACGCGACCGCCTTGAGAAGATGTCCAGGCCAGCCATGGCCTTCTTCCAGCGCAGTGCGCAGGCTGTCTACAACGATCGCATCCGCAATTTGTGCATTCGCTTGTGCCACATTAGAATATTCTCGCATTAGGCTCATAGTATTACTACGACGCCCAAATTTATTCAACACTCAATTGCCAAAAATTTGTCCAGCCGAACTTTGCCGAACTCGTAGCCAATAATAAACCAATAGTACGACCCTAAGGAACGACCCTGGCAGTGAAGAACGTTCATGCTAAACGCAAACTTGCCTTCGGATTCGAACAAATACAGAGGGCCTCTAACTAATACCCCTTGGAGTTAACTATACCTGAATTTGCATAATGCTATCGTAGAACACAGTGCCCATGGCTCCGCTGTCATACCGGATTACGGCGTCCAGTTCAAGATAGGATTTCGCTTACCCAACCAGTACCGTAAACTTTAACAATTCCACCGGCCCGTACTCATAACGCAGTATTTTAAGCGCCATGGCAGCGCTTGTACTTTTTGCCACTGCCACAGTCACAAGGGTCATTTCGCCCGAGTTTCTTCCTGCCAATCAGTCCTTTTTTGTTAGAAACTCCGACCACCTTTGTCATTATGCTCTGACCACCATTGCGATTCTCAACACGATTGCCGCCCAAAGACGGTTTCTGCGTTCCCCCTGTCACCGCGATGTGCAATATGGCATGCGCGATACTACTCTGAATGCGCTCTTGCAGGCCTTGAAACATTTGAAATCCTTCGTGCTTATACATGACCAGTGGATCGCGCTGCCCATAAGCATGAAGCCCAATTCCTTGTCGAAGGTTCTCCATTGCGGTCAGGTGCTGCACCCAATGGGCATCAGTCAGTCGGAGCATCACCTGTCGCTCCAAACTTCTCATGACATCCGACGTTACACTCTGTTCCAGGCTTTCGTAATAGCTATTCGCACCCTGCACCAGGCGTTCTCGAAGCTCAGTTGGATCCATTTCGTAGACTGCATCCACATTCGATAAATTCTCAGGGAGTGGGTAAATTGCATTGAGCTCGCTGAGCATCGTATTGATGTCCCAGTTTTCGGCAGGTGTATCGTCAGTGTATCTTGAAACAATCTCAGAAAGTTCTACCTCTATCATAGAAATAATATTGTCTCTTAAATCAGATCCACTAAGTATTTTGTCGCGTTCAGCATAAATCACGCTACGCTGAGTATTAACCACATCGTCATAATCCACCAGATGCTTCCGAATGTCGAAATGGTGGCCTTCAACTTTGGTCTGGGCACCTTCAATAGATCGACTCATCATTTTGTTTTCTAAAGGCGCATCATCTTCCAAACCTGCCCAGTTCATAACAGCCTTGATGCGATCTCCGCCAAAACGCTTCATCAAGTCATCGTCTAAGGCTACATAAAATCGCGAACTCCCAGGGTCCCCTTGACGACCGGCTCGTCCGCGTAGCTGATTGTCAATACGCCTTGCTTCATGCCGTTCCGTCCCTATAATCATTAGTCCGCCAAGTTCAATAACCTTTTGGTGGTCACGTTCCCAGTCATTCTTATCAATACCCAATGCTTCAGGATTACCGCCTAAAACAATATCCGTGCCTCGACCTGCCATATTTGTCGCAACAGTGACAGCACCGGGACGGCCTGCTTCAGCTATAATGCTGGCCTCCCTCTCATGCTGTTTAGCATTCAGAACTTCGTGCCGGACCCCTCGTTTTTTGATCTGGTCGCTCAAAAGCTCTGACTTTGCGATATCTGTCGTACCAACGAGAACCGGCTGTCCAGCCTTGCTTCTCTTTTCGATCTCCTGGACCACAGCAGAATATTTTGCTTTCTGATCCGCGTAAACGAAATCGGAGTGGTCTTCTCGAATCATTGGAAGATTGGTCGGAATCTCAACAACTTCCAACTTGTATATCTTGAAGAATTCCTCCGCCTCTGTGACAGCCGTGCCCGTCATGCCCGCGAGTTTTCTATATAAACGGAAGTAGTTCTGTAAGGTTATGGTCGCATAGGTAATAGTCTCTCGCTGGACCGCGAGTCCCTCCTTTGCCTCGAGCGCCTGATGCAAACCATCCGAGTAACGTCGGCCAGGCATCAATCGGCCTGTAAACTCGTCTACTATAACTACTTCACCGTCTTTGATTACATACTCTCGGTCTCGGACAAAGATGGCCTTAGCCTTCAACGCATTCTCTATAAAGTGCACAAGCTTAATATTCTCAGGCGCATAGAGATTTTTGACTTTGAGCATCCGCTCCAACTTGGCAATACCATCTGTCGTTAAAGCAGCGACACGGTGCTTCTCGTCAATCGTATAATCGGTTCCCTCTTGCAACGTCGGTGCCAGGCGCGCAAAACGCTGATATTCCGCAGGCGACTCCTCAGCAGGACCGCTTACGATCAATGGAGTCCTAGCTTCATCAATTAAGATATTATCAACCTCGTCGACAATAGCATAAGCGAGTTCGCGCTGTACTCTTTGAGACAAATCCACAACCATATTGTCCCTGAGATAGTCGAACCCAAACTCGTTATTCGTCCCGTAGGTAATATCAGCCTGATAGGCAACGCGGCGCTCCACTTGGAGCAACTTCTCAATTCCTCTTTGCTCGCTTCCGTCTTCTTCGAAAGACGGTTCATATAGATAAGATGCGTTGTGCTGGAGCATGCCTACTGACAGGCCAAGTCGATGATAAATCTCTCCCATCCACTGAGCATCACGGCGAGATAAATAATCATTCACCGTTACAACATGAACACCTTTTCCTGATAGCGCATTGAGGTATGCCGGGAGAGTGGCAACCAAA
Source organism: SAR202 cluster bacterium (assembly GCA_030754315.1). Taxonomy (GTDB): domain Bacteria; phylum Chloroflexota; class Dehalococcoidia; order Lucifugimonadales; family JASMAO01; genus JASMAO01. Next base: position 1,237 of record JASMAO010000164.1, on the reverse strand, counting down.
GTTTTTCCCTCTCCGGTCTTCATTTCAGCGATTTTACCCTCATGGAGAACTATGCCTCCCATGAGTTGTGCATCAAAGTGGCGCTGTCCCAACGTCCGCTTCGAGGCCTCTCTGACAGCCGCGAATGCCTCGTAAAATATATCTTCGAGATCTTCACCTTGGATAAGGCGATTTTTAAATTCTTGGGTCTTTGCCTCTAGCTCTCCATCAGAGAGTAGGCCGAATTCCGGCTCGAGATCATTAATATCCTCGACATCAGAGTTCAGCTTCTTAACTACTTGTTCGTTAGAACCGCTTAGGATCTTGGCTAGCTGTTTCAACATCTCAGCTTACCTACTAGCGCCGCTCAAACATGGCTCCAACAGAAAGCCCACCATGTATGCGATGTATAGCTTCTCCCAAAATAGCAGAAACCGTAACGGTGCTCAGATTTGACAATCTTTTTTCGTTCGGTAGCGGAAGTGTATCCGTCACAACTAATTCTTTAAGAGGACTTTCAGAAATCTTTTTTACTGCATTGTCCGAGAGTACAGCATGAGTCGCGCAACAGTAGACATCGTTAGCACCATTCTTTTTTAAGGCCTTTGCAGCAGCTATCACAGTGGCACCGGTACCAATCTCGTCATCTACTATTAATGCAGTTTTACCAGAAACGTCACCTATGACATAACCAGATTCGACGGTCTCGTCATTCCCTCTTCGTTCCTTCTCAATCACAGCTATACCCGCTCCCAGCGATCTCGACATATCTCGAGCGCGTTTACCAGCCCCTACATCTGTTGCCACAACCACAAGATCTTTGAATTCACGGTTTTTAAACTCCTCTACGAGCAGCGGGACGGCGGTCAGTTCATCAACAGGGATATTGAAAAACCCCTGAATCTGCCCTGCATGTAAATCAATCGTTAAGACTCGATCAGCACCAGCAGTGCTAATAAAGTCGGCAATCAGTCGGGCGGTTATAGCAACTCTTGGTTGATCCTTCTTATCGGTACGACCATACGCATAGTAGGGAATTACGGCCGTGATCCGACCAGCGGATGCTCGTCTAGCCGCATCAATCATCACCCAAAGTTCCATCAGATTGTCGTTGACAGGAACGGCTATTGGTTGTACCAGAAATACGTCCCTCTCCCTAATATTTTCATTGATACGCACAAAGGTGTTGTCGTTGCTAAATTTGAAGACTTCACAACGTCCTAACGTGATTCCCAAGTAGCCACATATCTCTTCTGCC
>JASMAO010000163.1 GCA_030754315.1 SAR202 cluster bacterium | reverse complement strand
AAAATTCTTGATGATGATGCCTACATCCCTATCCTTGAATGGGCAAATGATCATGGCATAGTCATCATGAGCCACCATGATGACTGGCCTAAGCCTCTCAAATACATCAACTTGGCTCGGCAATTCCCCAACGTAAAATGGGTTATCTCACACGGAGGAAATGGACTTCTGGCACAGCAGGAAGCTGTGGAGGCGACCCAGACCACTCCAAACATTTTCCTCGAGATTTCTACTTCCTGGGGTGATCACAAAACAATTCAGTTCTTAACCGAAGGTGCTGGAGATGACAGACTCCTTTTCGGATCTGACATGCCGGAGCAGGATGTAAGGCATCACATCGGAAGAGTACTGACTGCAGACATCCCAAACGAGTCTAAACGCAAAATTCTCGGTCTCAATGCCGCCAAATTACTGGGAATCTCTGTGTAAAAAAAACCGGTGCCGCTCAAGTGACTCTCCAATAGCGCATGGAGTTCGTTGACACCTCATAGGCACACTGCTAAACTCCGTTTGCTACCCACTGAAGACCATGCAAACAGGCAAATACTCCTTTCTTGGAGACTGAGTAAAATGGGCCAAGTAGATCTTGATTTTCAACCTACGGTACCTGTGTTCGATGCCAACGTCTCACTTGGCCGTCGTCACAACCAAAGAGTGAGTGTCGACAGCCCTGAAGGCACTCTTTCTGAGATGGCAAGAGCCGGTGTACAAAGAGCCGTAGTCTATTCTCCACATGCCGTCAATTTCGACTCGCGAGATGGCAATAACTTATTACTTGAAACGATAGAACCACATGTTGGATTCGTGCCTCAGTTTGTGGGAAACCCAACTTTCGACAATCTTGATGAATTCTCCTCGGAAGTTGCAGAACTGAATATCCGGTCGGTTCGACTGGCCCCAATCCCTCACAAATACCCGTTCCAAGATTGGATAGTTGGGGAGTGGCTTGAATGGATGGAAAGTGAGAATCTGCCGATTTGGATCGACGCCCCCAACGTAGATCCCGCTGAACTCCACGCTGTCGTTAAGAGCCATCCGAAGGCAAATTTTCTCCTGGCTGAGGTTCACTATGCTCACTTGCCATGGGCAATACCTCTGCTCAAAAGCTTACCTAACACGTATATCGAACTTTCACGTTTCGTTTCGGTTGATGGAGTCAATCGTCTTCTAAATCTTATCGGCGGCAAACGAATCCTGTTCGGTTCAAGATTCCCCGAGTCGTCAATGGCTCCACAGGTTTACAGCCTTCACCTCAACGACCTCAGTAATGAGGATCTGACAGCGATCTGTGCGGGTAACCTTGAAAGACTGCTGGGGCTGACATAAGCTGTGAAAACACCCGTCATCGACTTTCACAACCACGTCGGTGGCTGGAGCACAGCAACCGCCACGGATAATCAAGAACTCTATCTCAAGGTTATGGATTCGGCGGGTGTTGATGTCGCATGCGTAAACTGCATCTTCTACGGGGACGCCAGACGGAGCAACGATACTGTCGCTGAATTCGTCGCTAAGCGACCCGACCGATTTGTGGGTGTGGGATTCGTGACCCCCCATTATCCTGACGAAGCTATACCTGAGCTAGAACGCGCTTTCGGCGAGCTCGGAATGAAGTTTTTGAAAGTCTACCCAACATACTTCCAAAAACCCATTGACGACCCTGGTTACTTTCCAATATTCGAGTGGTGTGATGAAAATCGAATTGTGATAATGAGTCACTCCTCCTTAGGGGGCTTTGAAGGGGACACGCTCACCCGCCCCTCTAAGTTCATACCACTCGCCAAGCGATATCCTCAAATACGGTGGGTACTTGCCCACTCAGGCAACAGGGAAATTGGTAATCACGAAGCCATAAATGCCGCACAGGAATGCCCAAACATTTACCTGGAAACTGCAACCTCAATGGCAAACCACGGAACGATTGAACGCCTTGTAGATGGCGCCGGTGAAGACCGCGTGCTTTACGGATCAGACACGAATCTATTGGACATGCGCCTTATGGTTGGACGCATAGTCACAGCGGAGATCTCGAGCGAAGCCAAGCTCAAAGTCCTCGGACTTAACGCCATCAATTTACTGGGCTTGGACATATAACACATACCCGAAACATGTCCGGTGAGAGATTTCTGTAAAATTTGTTGCGCACGCAGCCATTGATGAACTGAATTAAGATGTGCATCCTCATTAATATGCCAGATTCTCAAGAACTCAGACAGTAGAAAGGGTCACCGCCGATGGTTAAATCGAAAGAAGCGTTACAAGCTGTTTATGCCGAACGTACACCCAAGTCTCGAATGCAATGGGAACGAGGCAAGCCAGTAATGCCTGGAGGGGTCATCAAAAGTGCCTATTGGTTCGCCCCTCACCCGACCTACATGGACCGGGGCGATGGTTGCTATATTTGGGACATAGATGGAAACAAGTATGTCGATTTTACAAACCACCACACCGCTACGATTTTAGGCCATAATCATCCCGCAGTAATGGAAGCGATTCAGAAAGAACTTGAACGCGGAATGGCGCTCAGTGGCCCTACGACTCTCGAAGCAGAGATTGCAGAGGAACTCATCGAGCGAATACCCGGCGTCGAAAAGGTACGCTACACAAATTCCGCAACTGAATCTGCCATACATATTGCACGCATGGTCAGAACCATCACAGGAAAGCCCAAGCTTGCCAAGTTTGAGGGAGCATATCACGGAAGCCACGATGCTCTGGAATTCAGCACTGCACCCTCCATAGACCAAGCTGGCCCAGAGGATGCCCCAAATACAGTACCTGCTCAACCTGGCATGATACCCAATGCTGAAGACTCCGTAATCATGCTTCCCTACAACCAACCTGAAACTGTGGATCTGATATTAAGGGAGCATAAGGATGAATTGGCTGCCGTATTTTTCGATGGAAAACCCGCTATGATGGACATCCCCGTGGAATTCAGCCAGTTTATTCGTGATATAACTGACGAGTTGGGCATTTTGCTGGTCTATGACGAGACCGTCAGTTTCATGGCCGGGCCCGGTGGATACCAGGGAGAAGCTGAAATCAAACCTGACCTATCAATGTTCGGTAAGATAGTTGGAGGCGGCCTTCCTGGAGGTGCCATCGGAGGCAAATCTGAATACATGGATTTGCTGGACATAAGCGAGGGGAATGAAGGACCCTTCGTAAGCGGGACTTTCTCAGGTAACAGTATGACTTTGGCAGCCGGTCTCGCTACGCTGCGCGCACTTACTCCCGACATCTATGCACATATCGATGGCTTGCGCCAAAGAGCCCACATCGGACTGGAAAATGCCGCTGAACGGGTAGGAATCCCCTTTCACATCCTAAGTGCAGGTACCATGATAAATGCCTATCCTTCCTCAACTCCAGTCAGAGACCATCGTAGTTACCTAAACATCGACTCCGATATGTTCGAGCGTATATTATTAGGCCTAACGAACAAGGGAAACTACATGGGTCGTGGCCACATGAGTATGGTCTTATCTGCGCCCATGGAAAATTCTGACGTGGACCGCCTTATCAACGCGTTCGAAGAGGTTCTCAACGACCAAGATTGAACGAGATTTACAACCTATTGTTTTTCTTGATAAGGAGGGCGAACAATTAAGTCACTAGAAAATCTACAAGAAGACTTTCGCAAGCGGACACCTAAATCCATCGCTCAATGGCAATTGGGGAAACCTCTAATGCCGGCTGGGGTAATGAAGGGTGCACACTTCATGCCCCCCAACCCGCTCTACATAGACCATGCCGAAGGCTGCTATCTGTTCGATATAGATGGCAATAGGTACACTGACTTCGCAAACCACCATACAGCTGCGATTCTGGGACACAGCCCTCCTGAGGTAACCAAAACGTTACATGCACAAGTGGATAGAGGCATAGCTTTCGGTGCACCGACTACTTTGGAGAAGGAAATAGCCGAGGAGTTGACGAACCGTCTCCCATCTGTAGAGAAGGTACGATATACCAACTCCGGTACCGAAGCGTCACTCAACGCTGCGCGAGTCGCCAGGGCAGTGACCAAGAAGCCCTTGATAGCTAAGTTCGAAGGTGCCTACCATGGCAGCAACGATGCCGTTGAATTTAACACCCAACATACATCAGGACCCGCGGAAGCCCCAAACACAACAGCTACATGGGACGGCATGCCTGAGGGTGGCGAAAAGAATGTCGTCATTTTGCCCTACAACGATAGAGAATCCGTAGAGCTAATCCTTAGACAACACAAAGATCGCATGGCAGCAGTTTTCTTCGACGGAAGGCCGGGCTGGTACGACATGCCTTTGGACTTTGCTCGATTTCTGCGCAAGATTACCGAGGAGCTTGGAATACTCTTGGTTTTTGACGAGGTGATCAGTTTCAGATCGAGTTACAGTGGATATCAGGGATTGGCTGGTGTCCAACCTGACCTAACCGTGCTTGGAAAAATCGTGGGTGGAGGAATGCCCGTCGGAGCTATTGGTGGCAAAGCGAGCATCATGGATGTTCTAGACAACAGCGGGACACCAACTGGCCTGTATCATAGTGGAACTTTCGCGGGAAACCACTTCACACTGGCCGCGGGATTGGCAACACTTAAGGCTCTAACACCCGAAGTGTACGCACACCTCGAACGGCTGGCTACACGTCTAAAGGAGAATCTGCGGATAGTCCTCACCGATTCTGGTGTCCCATTCCACTTATTTGGGCAGGGATCCACAGTACGAGTTTACTTCTCCGACAAACCTGTTCGTACTAATCGCGATGCGGCCCAGGCCGATGGCGAAATGTTCTCTCGCCTAGTGCTTGGCCTGCTGACCGTAGGATACTACGCTCGGGATGGCATGGGATTCATACTTTCAAACCCCATGACGGTGGAACACGTGGATGGTCTAGCGGAGGCTGTAGGCAAGGTGTTAAGAGGAATGGACTCTTAAATATCAGACGGAATATACTTTCAGCCAATACGTGTTTGCGAAACCTCGGCCAACCTTTCACGTAACTTCAGTGAATACGCCTGGCTCAATTCTGATGAACGGGTGTCTAAACGCTCATAGAACAGGCACATCCTCCTCCCCCTCCACAACAACCCCCACCGCCAGCTACGGCTCTTGATTCGCCCATACCGTCTTGGGAGAACGACGCGAACACCGACAGTTGCCGCATGCCCTCACCTTGACACTCCGGACAGGTTGCGGCATTCATATGGCTAACCGAACGCAATTCCTCAAAACCACAGGCGCATCTAGTACAAATGTATTCGTAAATTGGCATCTCACATCCCGCGTTAAATATATGCCAGAATTATAGCATGATGCCTTTGCCCATCTGAAAGGTATAATAACTAATTGCTAGGGACTCTAGCATGCGTCAATAATCGAATTAGGTATGGCATGAATTCTGACTGGAACCTTCCTGACAACAACGGCCACTTCGGACAATTCGGCGGCAGGTTTGTACCCGAAACCCTTATGCACGCCCTCCAGGAACTGGAAGAAGAATACGGTTCCGCACGAAAGGACGAAGAGTACATCCAAGAGCTTGCCCACCTTTCATACAATTACGTTGGCCGACCAACAAGCCTGTATTACGCGGAAAAGCTTACCGAGGAACTGGGCGGCGCACAGATATATCTTAAACGGGAGGATCTTGCCCATACTGGCGCTCATAAGATCAACAACGCCCTCGGACAGGGACTTCTTGTAAAACGAATGGGAAAGAATCGTATTATCGCTGAGACTGGAGCTGGGCAGCATGGTGTCGCGACAGCAACTGTTTGTGCAATGCTCGGCCAAGAATGCGTAATTTACATGGGGGAAGAGGATATACGACGACAGTCGCTCAACGTATTCCGTATGCGGCTCCTGGGAGCAGAGGTGAGACCCGTGACTTCAGGGAGCCGCACCCTCAAAGATGCAATCAACGAGTGCATCAGAGACTGGGTTACGAACGTGGAAACTACGCATTATTTGATAGGAAGCGTTGTGGGCCCACACCCTTACCCCATGATTGTCAGGGACTTCCAGTCCGTCATAGGGCGCGAGGCACGTGAACAAGTCCTGGAGACAACCGGACAGCTTCCAGACTACGTTGTTGCATGTGTTGGCGGAGGGAGCAATGCGATAGGGCTCTTTTTTGACTTCATTCCTGACAAAAACGTGGCACTCGTGGGGGTCGAAGCCGGGGGACTGGGTGTCGACACCAACCAGCATTCATCAACACTATTGGCAGGGGAAATTGGAGTCCTGCATGGCAACATGTCATACTTGGTTCAGGACTCCCACGGCCAAGTCCAAGAAACACACAGCATCTCAGCTGGACTCGACTATCCGGGTGTCGGACCCGAACACAGTTACCTGAAAGATACAGAGCGTGCAAGCTATGTGAGTGTCAAGGACTCTGAATCCCTCGAGGGATTTCAGTTGCTGTGTCGCACCGAGGGTATTATTCCAGCCCTAGAGCCCGCACACGCCATATACTACGCCGCACAACTAGCACCGACGCTGTCAAAGGACCAAATCATTCTGGTCGGTTTGAGCGGCCGGGGTGACAAGGACATGGACACCGTCGCGAACGTTCTTGGCGTGACCCTATAAACCGTTGATCGTGCTCATTCGAAGATATCTTCGCCCACACCTATCGTCGCTCATCCCTGTTACTCTTATAGTTACACTGATTTATCTGTTTGGCATACCTCCTCCTCAGGCCCAGGCAAATGGGAGAATACTACGGTACGAGACACAAACAGCCAACCCCTATACCATTAGCTTTGGAACCTCGCCCCAGACACCCGCGGTTGGCCCTCTCCATCTCAGCGTTTTTATCACGATCAATTCTGAAGGAGCTCCCGCTCCTGTTTTGGATGCAATCGTAACTGTCACGGCTGTTAGACCAGATTTTGGTGCTCCCGAAATCGGCCCTACTGAATTGGCTAACAATCCCGTTGATTTAAGTTTCTACGAAACAACGATAATGGTCCCCAAATCCGGCATTTGGAGCTTTGTTTTAGACATAGTTAGCGACCACGGGTCCGCCGGAACACAGTTCGAAGTAAACGTACAAGAGTCCAGTCCACTAGTCGGTCTACTAACCCTCCTAGTCCTGCTATCTCTCATAACTATTCTGGGCATTTCATTCAGGTCGTACCTACGACAGCGATGACCGGCGCATAGGCAAGAAAGCCCGTCTGAAAAGCTCGGGTAGAGGGGTGAGGGATTTGATCACAGCCACGCGCTACTTGATGATACAATCCCTCCTGTCCACTGCCAGAGCTACATGCATGATCAGGGGAAGTACGTATGTTAGAAAGATTCAAAGTTCCGAAAAAAGACCAGGTCCGCATTTCTGCAGATTCCCTCCGTGCAACTGTCACGGATTTCTTTGAAAAGATGGGCGAAACCAAGAAGGATGCCGCTATAGGAGCCAACACCCTTGTAACCTCAGACCTTCGTGGAGTAGAGAGCCACGGGGTATCTAACATGGTCGCCAAGTACCTCCAATACTACAAAGAGGGTAGCATCAAAGCCCGACCTAACTGGAAAATCATACGGGAGACCCCTGGAACTGCGAACATAGATGCTGATTCTGGACTGGTCATCATATTGGGCCAGGCAGCAATGCAATTGGCCGTAGACAAGGCTAAAGAAGTCGGTGTTGGTGTTGTCACTGTCCACAACAGCGGACATTCGGGAGCAATCGGACACCATGCAATGCGGGCTGCTGAACAAGATATGGTCGGTATGGTGATGACCGCCGCAGGAACACGCATTGCGCCAACCTTCGGTGCTGAGTCTAGATTTGGCACTAATCCCATCGCGATCGCTGCGCCCGCTAGAAAAGAAGCCCCGTACCTATTCGACGCTGCAACCAGCTCGGTAGCAATGAATAAGATTTGGCTCGCGGATCGGGTAGGCGCTAAAGTCGCACCTGGATGGATAGCCGATAAAAACGGGTCACCTATCATGGAGGAAGCTGCAATTCCAGACGACGATGACTTCTTTTTGCTGCCACTAGGCGGAACAAGGGAGATGGGTTCTCACAAAGGATATGGCCTCTCCTTGATGACCGAAGTCCTTGCTGCCTTGATGGCAGGTGCGTTACCAAGCATGCTTCTAGGCGATAGAGTTTCGAAGCACTTCTTCGCCGCATACAACATTGAAGCCTTCACCGATGTAAACACATTCAAAGACAACATGGATGAGACGCTACATTTGCTTAAAACCACCAAGCCTGTCATTGGCGTATCCAAAGTGCAACGCCAAAATCCTAAAATATAGCAAAAACAGTTAAACTATGCAAGTAAATTATTTTTAAATTTTATCAGGTTCTTTTGAACTGCTTTTCCATATCTTTCACTGAAAACCGTATCATTGTAGGCCGACCATGAGGACAACGGCTGGCGTGTGACGTAATCTCCTTATCAGCGAGAAGCTGCTCTATCTCACTGTCACTCAGCTTTTGACCAGCCTTGATTGCCGCCTTACATGCCGCCATATTCAAAACCTCATCAAGCAACCCTTCCACATCGACTCCTGCCGCATCATGCTCTAATAAATCCAGCAAATCACGAACAAAATCAACCGCCGACGCCTTCGACAGCATAGTAGGAAAAGATTGTATCGCTATAGTTCTCGGCCCAAACGCCGCAACCTCGATCCCAAGCTTCTCAATCAA
>JASMAO010000162.1 GCA_030754315.1 SAR202 cluster bacterium | reverse complement strand
CAAGTTTTGATAGTTTCGAATTCAGCGTCGGTCGGTCCCCGTTCACCGGTCTGAAATTTGCGGACAATTGCTACACCAAGACGGTCATCCAGGCAAGATGTTTTGTAAGCGATCTGGTACAGTTCTCGCCAGTTTTCCAGGGTTTGTGTATCGTTTCCTCCGTCATTTTCAGGTTCAGCTTCATCAACCTGGGGCTGACTTGCAGATTGAACCTGCACGCCCATATTAGACGGAACTGGAGTGGATTTGGATGTGGGGGATGGAACAGGCGAAGATGCCTCAGTGGGTGCGTGTGGGCTTGGTGGTTCCGGCTTTGGAGTTCCGTTAGGAATTAACGGGGTAAGGACCTTTGACGCCTCTTTATCCTCGGCCCGAGGGTCGTCAATCGACTGAGTGGCTCCACCGCAAGCGGTGAATACTGTGACGGATAGCAAGCAGACCAGGGCAATTGTGGCCTTATGTATTGTCATCGAGAGCATGGTCGTGTCTACAGGGGCAGTATACTTAATTCTTCTCGGTACCGTGGGCCAACTTCGTCAATTCCATTAAGGAGGCCCTACAGCCTAATCCCTTTCCCTCAGCATGTAGTCTATACTGCCCCTAGAGGCACGGTGATGATAAGGAGGAATCCATTGCCAAATTACAGTGTAGCCATTAGCTTATTCTTGTATGACGCTGTTCATGGACAAAACGTCGGGAACCAGATCGAGGCGATCCGCTCTGTAGCGGCGGCTCGTTATGTAGAAACCGAATTGATGGCGGAAGGAGTCGGCTGGGAGAAAGGGCCGCCCGATCCCAAGCCATACCGCGACGCACTCGAAGAGCATGGCATATATCCGCACTCCATCCATGCTCCATACCAGGCGATCAATCTTGCTAGCTTCGACGATGCTGAACGTAGGAATAGTGTGGATCAGGTTGCTGATACCATGCGGTTTCTTGCGAAATTGGGCGGCAGAACAGTCGTTGTACACCCCTCTGGTCGCCCCTTAACTCCGGGCCCTGGCTTCTACACACTTGAGAACATTGGAATAGCCACAGAAAACGCTCACCGATCGATTTCCGAATTGGTGCGTGTCGCAGAGGAGGAGGGGGTTCGTATGGCGCTTGAGAATCTTCCGGCCACCAAAGAAACTCTGATACGGCCCTTGGAGACGATGCGAGAACTCCGGTATTTCATGGCGGATCTCCCTCCTGAATACGTCGGCATTTGCCATGACATCGGTCACTCAAGGCTCTCAGGACTGGATATTGCTGAAGAGGCCCGTATTGCGTCGGAGCGCCTGTACGCTCTCCACATTCAAGATGGGTCTACAGACAGCGACGACCACCTTCCTCCAGGCCATGGCATACTAGACTTCGATTCATATTCAAAAGCTCTTGCCGACATCGAATTCGACGGGGCCTGGACCATGGAGGTCCTGGCAAAGAACCACCCGGGCACCATAGAAGATGTAGCCATCGAGTTGGCAAACATTCGCGATCGCTGGGATACAGACGGGATGGGGAATGTAAGCTAAATATATCCCCTGCTTGCCAATGAACTGCACGAGCTACTAACACCAATCTCGCAAAAGGTGCACATATCTTGAAACTGCGAGTACAGTTCATCCAGAAATATAAGGTACCCTTCTTCGTTCATTCTTGACGATCCTGTTTGATGTGGTATCGTGACCACTCACAGAATTATTCATACTAGAGAAGATCCAATGACCCTCCAAGAATCACTGCCAGAACCGGTAGGTATGTCTGCAAGCCAACTCGAAGCGGCCGCGTGTTACATGAAGGAAGTCGTGGATCTGGGTGCACTGCCTTTGTGTGAAATTCTCGTTGCTCGTGGATCAAGGATCGTCCTTCACGACCGTTATGTGAACCCAAGGGTTGCAGAACAGGGATTCGAACTTACTGGCGACACCATCTTCGAAGTCGCATCGGTTACCAAACCATTGTGCGCCCTGGTGGTTATGCGGCAGGTGGAGATGGGCCGACTGGCTTTGGACATTCCGGTGTCAGAGTACATCCCTGAGTTTGGTAAAGTGGGCAAGGGATTGGTTACGACTCGACACCTGCTGTCCCATTCAGCTGGTATGGGCGACCTGATTGACGGGCCGCCGCCTACGTCTACAGAGGAGCTACTTGACCGAGTCTATGACCAGCCCTTGGTGTTCGAGCCAGGGACGCGTTCAAGCTACAGTACGCTTGGGTTTGAGGTGGTGGCTGAGTTGGTGCGAAGGGTTAGCGGTGAAGAACTGTCCAAGTTAGGTGACGATCTGTTTAGCTCGGTGGGCATCGGACAAACTCATTTTCGTGCAAGAGGCGAGTCTGGTTCTGCCAGTGCCTGGAGGAGGCACGTGCTGCCTCTCTTCGACCGGGACTTGGTGGCCCATGAGGACCCCTTCGACGGTGAAATGGAAATCCACCCTCATTTCGAGTACATCACTGCGGGTGGTCGGGGCTGCTCAAGTGCCGCGGATTTGGCCGTGATAGGGCAGATGATGCTGAACAAAGGCATGTATGGGAACGTCCGCGTGTTATCTCCCGCTTCGGCCGAGAGAATGATAGAACGGCAGTTTGTCTGGTCGGACACGCCCGAACGTATGACCAGTTCGGATCGATACATGTTTTTAAGCAAGGCTCTGGGGTGGATGGTCCGAGGGGAAGCGCTTTATTTTGGTGGCGATCTGATGAGCCCGCGGGCGTTTTTCCACGGAGGAGCCTACGGCTCACGGGTACTGGTGGATCCGGAATATGATCTTGTTCTCGTGTTTATGACGAGCACCTGGCAGCATCCCGTGACGGGTGAGGAGGGGATTCAGGTTCCGGAACATGTAAATGACTTCATCAAGATTCAGCGAGTGTTTGCGAATATGGTTTACGGTGCCCTTTGTTGATCGGTTAACATTGCCGGCTCTTATATTTATAGGATTTCCAGAAGCTCTACCTCAAAGATGAGAGTTGCGTTGGGGGGTATTACTCCGCCTGCTCCGCTGGCACCGTAGCCTAAGTGAGGAGGGATGGTTAACGTTCGCTTGCCTCCTACCTTCATTCCAGCTACGCCCTCATCCCACCCCTTGATCACAGTGCCGGTGCCCAGGGCAAACTCAAATGGTTGGTTGCGGTCTAGTGACGAATCAAATTTGCTGCCGTCTTTCAGCCACCCAGTGTAATGCATGCTGGCAGTGTTGCCGGATTGAATTTCTGGGCCAACTCCAACTTTCAAATCCTCCAGTTGCAAACCAGAAGTAGTGGTATGTTTCATAGGTGCCCTCCAATATTTAACTTGGTATATTTACATGCCATCGAGCATAGCATATGTTTGGCGTAGACCGACAAAAGACTTGGTCAAAGCGCAGCCCAGATTTCAGAAGAAATAAGGACGCTACGCTCGAACAAGAAAGGAAAGGTTGACTCAATCGAACCAAGGCAAGCCACTGGGACCATTTTCTATCACCGTGGGAAAATAATTAATGGGGCGTAATATGTCTCTTGTTGTTGCTTGCGGCCAAACAGACGTCGGAAAAACCCGTTCCAACAATGAGGATTGCTTCAAAGTCTTGGTAGGTAAAGAAGCTCCTAAGAGTATTGACGCGCTAATGGTGGTGGCGGACGGAATGGGAGGACACGCGGCTGGTGAGGTCGCAAGCGCAATGACAGTTGACGGCATGGTCCGTCATCTCACTATCCGCGCACTAGAAGCAACGACTCCTGGAGAAGACTATTCCCATCTTCTTGGCCAAATACTTATCGAGGTAAACCGTGAGGTCCGCCTCGCTGGTAGGAATCCAGAACGCCGGGGAATGGGGACCACCTGTACGGCGGCTGTCTTGAAAGATAATCAAGTCCACGTAGCGCATGTCGGAGACAGCCGCGGCTATATACTAAGGGGGGGAAGGCTTGTGCAGATCACCAAGGATCATAGCTGGGTAGCTCAACAGGTAGAAGAAGGTAACCTCACTCCAGAACAAGCAGATAACCATCCCTATCGCAACGTGGTGACTAGGGCGATAGGAATCGATGAAAACGTGAAGATCGACACGCTTGTTAAGAGTGTTGCCACCGGAGATAGAGTTATGCTGTGCTCCGACGGGCTGAATTCTGTTGTGGGTAACAGTGAAATCGAAGCAACGCTGAAAAGTGGAGATGTAAAGTCAGCATGCGAAAGTTTGATTGCCCTGGCGAATGCTAATGGCGGTCCAGACAACATAACGGTTACGGTCGCTGAGACAGTTAGTCTGGACTGAGTAGTCCAGCATCTGGGTATGAGGAAAACACCAATCTCGGGTAGGGGGTATTGATGGAATACACGGCGTATTTTAACGGGAGTTGGGTTCCCAACAGTGAAATCAGGATCGACCCCTTTGATCGAGGTTTTCTGGTGGGTGACGTTGTGTTTGAAACTGAACGCACGTTTAATGGCAAGGTTTTCAGACTTAGGGAACACATCGAACGACTTTACCGCTCACTAACGTATACTCGGATCGATTCTGAACTTTCTCCAGAAGAAATGCTGGATATTAGCGAGGAGGTAGTAAGGCGAAATGAGCATCTGCGTTCGGATGTCGGTGATTTTACCGTTCACCAGTTCGTGACGAGAGGCAAAAACGGCCCTCGATTTCGGGCGCGTGACGCCGGTCCGCCAACCGTATCAGTCAGAGTCTCGCCAGTGTCTTTTGGTCGTTACGCCGAGGCATATTCATCTGGTGTGCATGGAGTTATCTCACGCGTGCGTAGTTATTCCTCGGAGTCATTAGATCCTAAAATCAAGACCTACAGTCGGATGCATTTCAATCTTGCTGAAATGGAAGTTGCAGACATAGATCCTGAAGGATGGCCCATCCTTACAGACCTCGGAGGGCATCTAACTGAAGGAACAAGCTACAACATGTTTCTTGTGACTGACGGTGTCATCCGTACCCCGACGGATCGAGCCGTTTTGCAGGGCGTCTCTCGTGGGATGGTGTTTGACTTAGCACGCCAACTGGATATCCCGGTAGTAGAAGAGGACCTCCAGCCCTATGATCTCTACACCGCAGACGAGGCTTTCTTTACCACTACGAGTCCATGTGTGGTTCCGGTAACTAAAGCTGACAATCGCCAGATAGCCGATGGCAAGCCAGGCCCCATTACCCTGCAACTATTGGCTGCTTGGAGTGAAACCGTCGGTCTGGACATAGTTGATCAGGCGCTTATGTACGCCAAGGACTGAATAGGCACAGGCGGGTGAGAGAGACCTTAGAAAATTACTGTACCTAACGTGCGGCAAATATCCGGAAGGTAGATGTAATGTTTCCCTCTTTTCGCACTAAGGTACGGCGCGCCCGGCGAAGACGCCTGTGCACCGTTCGTTGTCCACGGCAACCTGACCGTTTACTAGCACGTACGGTATGCCTGCCGGGGGTTGGCGCGGGTCGTCGTATGTAGCGTTGTCGATG
>JASMAO010000161.1 GCA_030754315.1 SAR202 cluster bacterium | reverse complement strand
AGGCCCTCTTGAATGCCTGTAGCTTGACCCTACTTTATCTACATGTCTCCAGTCATCGCCGTATCGATCATATTTTTCTCTATTCTGGTCGCTGGACAAAACCTCGTATGCCTCATTAACCTCCTTAAACTTGATCTCGGCAGCTTTGTCATTAGGGTTGAGGTCAGGATGATACCTACGGGCAGCCTTTCGGTAAGCCCGCTTAATTTCACTCTCCCCAGCATTTTTTGATACCCCTAGTATCTTGTACAAATCTGCCATTTCAGGTCTATTTTGTCCTTTGCCCGCGCTGAAATTATTGGACCATAATCCAGATTCTATCTTCGATCATACAGTACCATAG
Organism: SAR202 cluster bacterium; assembly: GCA_030754315.1. Lineage (GTDB taxonomy): Bacteria > Chloroflexota > Dehalococcoidia > Lucifugimonadales > JASMAO01 > JASMAO01. The sequence goes on along the minus strand of JASMAO010000161.1, from coordinate 5,955 downwards.
GTGATTCGACGGGCGTAATTTTTGCACTTAACTCAATTTTATTTTTTGGCGTTCTCCTCGGTTTCCTTCATGTTAAAAAAGATCCGATTCCAATTGCAAAGCCAATGGCTCACCGCTGTCCTTTTTTACTGCCTTAACCCAAAGATCAGCCCAGTAATAATTGCACCTGTCTTCGAACACTCATTCCGTAACCAATCAGCGAACAACGAAGCTCTCCTGATATAATCCGATTACGCAGGGAGTCACAATAGATGCCAAAGCTTTACACGAAAAGTGGAGATGACGGGACCACTGGCCTGCTGTTTGGGGGTAGAATTTCCAAATCCGATCCCAGAACCGAAGCATACGGCATGATAGACCAAGCCGTCTCGGCAATGGGTCTTGCCCGTGCCTTCAGCAATAACGATCGCGTTAAGGAGATACTAATTAAGGTCCAGAAAGATCTTTTTTCAGTAGGATCGGAGTTAGCCACAGACGTATCAAACCGGCATCACTTAAAAACCCATATAGGCGTTGTCACCTCGGAGATGGTAAGCAACCTTGAGAAATTCATAGATGAAATCCACGGTCAGATCAAACTTCCGACTGCATTCATCATCCCAGGTGGTTCACCAGCCTCTGCAGCGTTAGATTTGGCCCGCAGCACCCTGCGTACAAGCGAACGCCGAGCAGTCACGCTAGACGAGGTTGGCAAACTAGGCAACCCAGAAGTACTACGATATCTCAACCGTATGTCTGATTTGATTTTCATACTAGCCCGTTTCGAAGACAAAGACATGCCCTACGAGCTTACTAAGGAAAATTAGCTGTCATGCATCAGCCCATCTCAGCGATAACTACTAATGCTCCTTTCCCATAGCCCAAAGGGGAGAAGAGATGGGACTAAGACCATATCTGACCCGGCCCATAGCTGTTGGTTTTAAAACAGCCTGGAGAACTAGGGCGCAAACAATATGTCTTCACCAACTATAGCGATAGTCAACTACCAGGCCGGTAACTTACGCAGCGTACAGAAGGCTCTGGAAAAATTTGGCGCAACCGCAAAAATAAGCTCCAATCCAAAAGAAATCGACGGAGCCGATGGGATTGTATTCCCAGGTCAAGGCGCGAATGATTCATCCATGCGTGCTTTGAGAGAGCGCGGTCTTGTCGAACCAATCCAGAGGTATATTAGGAGAGGGAAGCCCTTTCTCGGTGTCTGCCTTGGTCTGCAACTACTCCTGGAAGCATCTGACGAAGGTATTGAGCCTGGCCTAGGAGTTATGAAGGGGCGGACACGACGACTACCGGAGGGACGCAAGATACCACACATGGGCTGGAATCAAGTGAGATTTAGTAACAGCCACCGCGTCTTGGGCCAAACTACCGTCGGCAGACACCCCGTTTTGGACGGCTTAAAAAGCGGTTCTTTCTTTTATTTCGTGCACAGCTATTACGCCGATCCAGAGGAAAGAGCGCTTGTGATAGGCACGACCACTTATGGGTTAGACTTCTGTAGCGCTGTCGGATGGGATAACGTCACTGCCGTTCAATTTCATCCAGAAAAAAGTGGCAGAAATGGTCTGAAAGTGTACGAAAATTTCGTCAAACTGGTCACGGTTGTTTGATTCGATGGAAATTATACCTGCCATAGACATTCGGAACGGCAAATGTGTCCGACTCTACCAGGGTGACTACTCTCGGGAAACAGTCTTTGGAGATGACCCTATAGCCTTAGCAACAAGCTGGGTCGAGCAAGGTGCAACTAGACTCCACGTGGTGGATTTGGACGGCGCTAAATCAGGCGAGCCGGTGAACCTTGGAATCGCCGCGAAGATTGCTCGTTCGGTGAACGTGCCTGTACAACTCGGAGGCGGTATCAGATCCCTGGCTACCGCCAACAATGCCCTGTCGCACGGTCTCGCCTGCGTCATATTAGGAACCGCAGCTGTTAGTAATCCTGCCGTGGTTGACGAATTGGTCGCCAAACTTGGCCCAGAATCATTCATGGTTAGCGTAGATGCCAAAAATGGCCGGGTAATGACCGACGGATGGACAAAGGACGGCGGGGTAACCGCGTTGGATCTCGTCAAAAGAATCGCTGAAAGTGGTGCTAGAAAATTTGTATATACAGATGTCATGCGGGACGGCACTCTAACAGAGCCAAACTTCGATGGAATTCGGGACATTACTAGTACCACTGATCTCGGGTTATTCGTGGCAGGTGGAATTAGTTCTGTCTCTCATTTAAAACAGCTCGCCGATTTGGGAGTTGAGGCGGCGATCGTCGGCAGTGCCGTATATACTAGAAACATAGATCTGCAGGAAGCAATATTACTTCTTGAAGGTCACCAAATCACAACTGAATAGAGGTCTACACATGCCGGTCAAGTTCGATCCCCGTAACAAAGAAGTTCTTCTTTCACCCGCCCGACGTAAATCGCTTGACATGTACAGGCTACTGTCCCTAATACCAATCCTCCCTCATCATGCCATCGCTGACATCGGCTGTGGCCCTGGATTCTTCACCGTACCATTGGCAAAGTACCTGTGGGATGGCAAACTATTCGCCGTTGATATCAAGCAGGAAATGCTTGATGCGGCGAAAGAAGCCGTGGATAGCGAACGACTCTCCAACGTAGAATTCGTGAAATCGACCGAACGCCGCCTTCCACTGAAAAAAGATAGCCTTGATGGATCTGTAGTTGCATTCGTAATTCAAGAGGCCGCAGGACGTGAATCACTTCTCAAAGAGATACGCCGTTGCATGCGGACCCCCGGATGGGCCGTCATACTAGAATGGCATAAAAAGAAATCGAAAGAAGGTCCTCCTGTTCAGCAACGCATTAAAGACACCGATATGATGAACTTGCTCAAAAAAACCGGCTTCCGTGTATCAACCAAGCGCGATCTCAACAACCAGCAGTACATGATCGTCGCGAGGACATGATATGCTCGCAAAAAGGATCATACCTTGCCTAGACGTTAAAGAAGGTAGGGTGGTTAAGGGAATCCGGTTCGTCGACCATGTAGACGCTGGCGATCCAGTCTCGATGGCTGCATTTTACGATGAAGAGGGAGCCGACGAGCTTGTCTTCTACGACATTACTGCATCCTCCGACAACCGCAATATTATGCTAGACGTGGTTGGAAGGGTCGCCGAACAAGTATTCATTCCCCTCACTGTAGGAGGGGGATTGAGATCAGTCGAAGACATGCTAGCGATGCTACAGGCAGGCGCGGACAAAGTGTCTTTGAACACCGCTGCAGTTGAAAATCCCAACCTAATCAAGCAAGGCGCCGATCAATTCGGTAGCCAATGCATCGTCTTAGGTCTAGACGCAATTCGGTCCCCTCAAAATAGCACACCTAGATGGGAGGTCAAGGTACGTACCGGAAATGGCGGCGGAATAACTACTGGCCTCGATGCAATTGAGTGGGCCAAACAGGCCGTTGATCTGGGTGTAGGTGAGATCGTGGTAAACAGTATAGACGCTGACGGCACCAAAAAAGGATACGACCTCGATCTATTGAGATTTCTATCTGAAACGGTCACAGTCCCAGTCGTCGCCAGCGGCGGCGCCGGCAACTTAGATCACCTCCACGAGGCTCTCGAATTAGGTAGGGCTGATGCAGTGTTGGCTGCCAGCATATTTCACTTCGGAACTCATCGCATACCGGAAGCGAAAAAATTCCTTGCGTCCAAAGGAATCCCTATACGACCGTGATTTTGCCAATTAAGCCCAGAGGAAATCACCGCCCTGAGAATGACCTCGGCATCCTTGAATACAATTCCAAACTATCCATTTTGGTAAGTCCTGACCACTGAAACTGGAAATCCAACGCAGGAGGTCGTCAATGCTTCTCGAGGGGAAAAAGGCCCTTATTACTGGATCGAGGCGTGGCATCGGTCGCGGTATTGCTGATCTGTTCGCAATTCACGGTGCCGACATCGGTATTAACGACGTTGAGTCTGGCGAAGACGCCGAGCAAACTGTAAACATGGTAAAACGCCACGGCCGGGCAGCATCTTGGCACAAAGCCGACATCGCCAATAGCAGTGATGTCAACCGTATGTTTGAAGATTTCATCGAAGAACACGGCACCATAGACATACTTGTTAACAATGCCGTCGCCAGTCGAAAAAACAACTTCCTAGATATCACGGAGGAGGATTGGGATTTTGAAGTAGGCAACGCCTTGAAAGGCTACTTCCTATGTAGCCAAAAGGCGGCCCTTCAGATGACCAAACAGGGCACTGGAGGTCGTATAGTCAGTATTAGCAGCGTGCATGCACTCCGAGCTTTCCCCAACGACACGGTGTATGGCGTCTGCAAGGCAGGCCTAATACGCATGGCCCAAAGCATGGCTGTCGACCTAGCTGGTCATAGCATTACTAGCAATTGCATTGCTCCGGGTTACATAGATAGCCGACCCTTGTCTCTTGAACAAGAGCACCTTCGCGGCGGTCTCGACTATGCTCAACAGGCACTTGCCTGGATACCCGCCCGTCGAGGAGGTGTCCCCCTAGACATCGCGCGGGCTGTCTTATTCCTCTGCTCGGAGCTCGGCGATTACGTGAACGGCCAGTGTATAACGGTAGACGGAGGCTTTATCACAGGAGGCACACCTCCTGGTTCTTAGCAGCTTCTACCGTTGCCATTCGCAATCGCAATCTCTGACAGAGAGAACGTTGACCGTCGTTTTCAAGCGCACGTATAATGCCACTGAAGGGGCTAGGACAGACAACCGACGTTGCAATTAGAACCATAACCGACTCAACAGGAGCATCGATGTCGTTTCTAGACGATCATGCGCAAGAGGCCTGTGGCATTGTCGGAGTATACGCACCCGGAGTAGACGTAGCCCGTGTTGCTTTCTTCGGCCTGTACGCTCTCCAACATCGAGGACAAGAAAGCGTTGGGATAGCAACTTCAGATGGCGCAGATATTAAAATCCGTACCAAGATGGGCTTGGTTGCCCAGACCTTCCAGGAGGAAGATCTGGCACCATTAACTGGGTTTCTTGGCATCGGCCATACCCGATATTCCACTGCAGGCTCCAGCCACTTACGAAACGCTCAACCTATAATATCCAAAGGTCCCTCGGTCACTATCGCCCTCGCCCACAACGGTAATGTGGTCAACGCACTTGAGCTCCGCGACGAATTAATCGATTGGGGGCTCACTTTTAACAGCACATCCGACTCAGAGATCATCGCCCACTTGATCGCTAATGTACCTGCAACGACCTGGACAGACCGGATCGCGTATCTAATGCGCCGAATCAGAGGCGCTTACTCCCTCACCATAATGACCAAAACGGAACTCCTTGGTGTACGCGACCCACTGGGTGTCCGCCCTCTATGTATAGGCAAACTCGAGGGAGGATACGTCATCGCATCCGAAACCTGCGCGCTCGATCACATTGGCGCTAGTTTCATACGTGAGGTGGCACCAGGTGAAGCGGTGTTGATCAACAAGGACGGCCTACAGTCAATATATAAACGCGCCGTGGATAATCGAACTGCGTCGTGTATCTTCGAGCACATCTATTTCGCCCGTCCAGACAGCCTTCTGGACGGCAAACGAATCTACACCAGCCGCATGGAAATGGGCGCCGAACTCGCCAAAGAACACCCTGTGGACGCCGACATGGTCATCGGCATTCCGGACTCAGCGACGGCAGCAGGGGTCGGTTACTCCCAGCAATCGGGAATACCCTACGGCGAGGGGTTGGTCAAGAATCGTTACGTCGGCCGCACGTTCATAAATCCAGACCAACGCTTCCGGAACCTCGGGGTACGAACGAAACTTAATCCACTGCCCGAACTCATCCAAGGTAAACGCCTAGTGGTTGTCGATGACAGCATCGTCCGAGGCACTACAACGCCTCCTGTAGTGAGCCTGCTGCGAAAAGGCGGTGCCAAGGAGATTCATCTACGCATCTGCGCTCCACCGATAAAGTACCCATGCC
>JASMAO010000160.1 GCA_030754315.1 SAR202 cluster bacterium | reverse complement strand
AAATGATTGCAGGGACTACCCTTTTAGCTGTATTCACTGGCACCGCAAAACCGACTCCAACACTCCCGCCACTCTGACTCACTATTTGGGTGTTAATGCCAATCACCCGACCACGTGAGTCTAAAAGTGGCCCCCCTGAGTTACCTGGGTTCAGACTAGCATCTGTTTGAATAATCTGTGGATTTATAAATCTATTACCACTGCGTAGAGCTCGACCAAGTGCACTGATAATCCCTCTAGTCAAGGTGTATTCTTGACCAAATGGGCTCCCCAATGCGAGAGCGAGACTTCCAACACGGAGGCCGTTACTATCACCCAGTTCAACTGGAGTCAGTTCTCCTCCAGAATCACTGATTCGCAAAACGGCTAAATCTGAATAAGGATCCGAACCGACAATCTCTGCCTCTAACTGAGTCCCATCAGCAAAAAGCACCAAGACCCTGTCTGCGTCTACTATCACATGATGGTTGGTGATCACGTGTCCCGCCGAATCCCAAACAAATCCACTGCCTTCACCTTGCGGAACCAGTTCGTCCAATCCCAAAACCGGCCAACCTCCCGCTGTCGCTCCTACCTTCATATCGGTCCTAATCTGTACAACCGACGGCAGCACTTTTTCGTATATTCCGGTTAAGACGTCCTCAAACGCCGTCACCATCATGTATGGGTCCAGAGACACATCGCCCGTGCCTACCAAAGTCGGTTGATCGGAATTAACGGGGATTGTGTGAACTGGCTGCACATCATCTACGGTTTCGGGCCTACATCCCACCAGTCCTACTAAGGCTAAGATCAATATCGCTGATAAAACCCGATAAATCATTCTCATCGGTGCGTTCATCCTGATTTCCTATCCGGCTTTACGAGTTTGCACCCGGGCCATTGGTTCTTAATGATTAATACGTTTTGACCCAATACATGGTTAGCTAAACGGCAGTTTGCAAAGATGCAGGCAGGAGATTAACGATACGTGATCAGGTCACTTCGCAACGCCAGTAACCCAAATCATTTCGGTGCTGAACTCGTCGAACGCATCCTTGTTGAAATCGCCGAAAACTTCTAAAACCTCGAAGCCACAGGTCGTCAGCAAATGATGCATTTCCCAACGGTGCACGTACCTAATTCTAAAGTCACGGTAGAACCTGCGTTCCACATCTCCCAGCCTACTAAGTACGTCACCGATCACAGTAACTTCTATGATCTGCTGGTGGTTGTCATATCGGCTTCTATTCCAAAGCACCACTCGTTGCCCAGTCCTATGATCGACAACATCTCGCAAGTGATAAAGAATGTCTTCTTCTTGAACGAGCATATCTAGATCTGGCACAAAGACATCAAAAACCAGATGTCCACCTGGGGACAGGTGGCGACTGATACAGTCGAGGCTTCTAGTTTGTTCTTCGGTCGTCAACAACGACAAAAACCCACGAAATGGCACGATTATCGCACTGAAAGACTGTCCCAAGGAAAAATCAGACATGTCCCCATAAACGAGGCTTGCGATCCCATTTTCAGCAGACGATTCTGCGAGATTAGTTTTAGCTGCATCAAGCATAGACTTAGAAATATCCATACCAACGATTTCAACGCCGGCCTCTGCGATCGGAACGGTTACCCTTCCTGTACCGCACCCCAACTCCAGCACTGGCCCACCATGTCGTTTCACGGTTTCTACATAGAAAGGTATGTCGCTACGAACGTAAGAGTAAACAACGTCATACATATCCGCCCACTGATCGTATTCTGAACTCATCGACGGCTATTCCACCGACATACTGTGCAGCGAGAGCCTGACACGTTCTTCCAGTGGGAGATCATTGTCTCGCGGTATCTTCGACACAGCTGTTCTAGCTTCTGCAGTAGTGTATCCCAGAGACGTTAAAGCCTCGATTACGTCAATATCAATTGGCAGGGTGGAAATTGCAGCAATCTCAGCGTCCAGTTTGTCTTTGAGATCCAAGATGATTCTTCCAGCGGTCTTAGGGCCAACTCCGGAGATGGCCCTAAATACACCAGTGTCGCCCGAGGCGACTGCGACAGCCAATGTCTCTGGGCTCAAACTCGACAACACGCTGAGGGCTACCCTAGGTCCCACCCCACTGACTTCTATCAGCGCCTCAAAGGCCGTTCTCGCCTCACTCGTCAAGAATCCGTACAGGGCTATCCCGTCCTGTGTTATATGCAGATGCGTATATAGTTTGATCTGATCGCCAGGCGCGCCTATTCGTTCGATGCTTGTCGTCGGAGTGAATGCGCGCAGCGTCACGCCACCAACTGCCACATCGATCCAGTCTACTCCTGCCGCGGCGAAATTCCCTTCAACAATAGTAATCATATCTTCACTAGTTATCCATTATGTTCAGATGTGCAACTTGGCTTGCATTGATATGGCAAATAGCCACTGCAATGGCATCAGAAACATCCAGCGATTCGGGAGCATGGCTAAGATCTAGTAGAACCTGGACCATCTGCTGTACCTGCTCCTTCGAGCTGCCTCCGTAGTCAGTAACAGACTGTTTGATTTGTGTGGGTGCGTAACCGCACACATCGAGCCCGTGAGATGCCGCGGCGATCATTGCTGCCGCCTGAGCATGCCCTATTGCCATCGCTGTACGCTTGTTCTCTCCAGCAAAAACCTCTTCAATAGCAAGCTCCGTTGGGGCTAATTCTCCAATGATACGCATCAGTTCCTTGAAAAGGAATTGCAACCGCTGATGTATAGGCGCACGACGCTTTGGAGTGATAACTTCCGAGTGAGCTAGAGTCAACTCACCATTATTGGAATCCACCACGCCCACACCCATTTTGTAGGTGCCAGGGTCAATCCCTATAACTCGCATCTTCTTCTAGTCTTCTTGTCCGTACTCTACTAAAACCTCATCAGGAAAATCGGCATTGGAATAGACTCGTTGAACATCATCCAATTCTTCGAGCTGATCGAGCAATCTCAATGCGCTCTTGGCAGTTTTTTCATCGAGGGACACGGTGTTTGTTGGCACCATTGACACCTCAGCTGAACTGACCGTTGCACCCACAGCCATCATAGCACCCCGTATACTTTCCATATTTTCGGGCGCCGAATAGATGTGGAACTCACCATTGTCACCCTCAAAGTCATCGGCCCCAGCATCAATCACCTCGAGAGTTATTTCATCAATGTCCATGTCCCCCGGATCTACCACCACCACACCCTTTTGCTCAAACTGCCACGCGACAGCACCAGCTTCTGACATGTTCCCACCGGCTTTGGAAAACGTGGATCTTACCTCGGAGACTGTGCGGTTTTTATTGTCCGTCAGTGTCTCTAAAAGAATCGCTGTGCCACCAGGCCCATATCCTTCATACACTGCCTCAACGATCTGTTCCTTATCTGACCCATCCCCCGTTGCACGGTTGACTGCCCGCTGAATGTTACTCGCTGGCATATTGTTGTCTTTGGCTCGTTGGACGGCCATCCTTAATCGGAAGTTAGAGTCAGCATCCCCACCGCCTTGACGTGCTGCGATGATAATCTCTTTAGCTAACTTGGTGAACAACTGGCCTCGGCGGGCATCGGACACCGCCTTACCGTGCTTTATAGTCGACCACTTAGAGTGACCAGACATTTTCCAACCTTTGGAGAAAGTGTTGAGTAGCGATACCCGTCAATTCTAGCACGAGTACTAAACCCATAAGTGGCATTATCTACCGCAGCCCGATTGGAAGGTTGACAACCATCCTGCCGTTGTGGATATCCACCTCCTGAATCACATCTCCAATTGCAGGGACTAGTACCGGTGCATTAGTGCCATTCGAAACAACGTATGCATCATTGGCTCCAGTTGTAATTATCTCCCTCACAGTACCCAGTAATTCAGATTCCTCCGTCCAGACTTCCAAGCCCACTATCTGAAAATAGTAAAAGGTCCCTGCTGGGAGATCTTCAAGATCAGTGGCCGGAACGGTCATTTCCGAACCACGGAGAGCCTCAGCTTCATTTCTGTCATCGACAGATTCAAGCTTTAATACGAAACCGTTTTTTCGTTTTCGGGATGACGAGACCCGTACAGGCCGTTCGTTGACGAAAAGAGTGGATCCCTTATTGAATCTGCTGGGGAAATCGGTGAATGGCTCTACTTTAACTTCGCCATGTACACCCCAAGCCCCAACAATTCTGCCAACGACCACAGGCTCCTGAATATCCAATGATCTCTGCAGCTGGTACCTCTCAGCCACTATCTCGAAGATGGTAAACGCCTATACGATCTCGAGGTTGACACGGACGCCTTGCTTGACTGCTGCTACTTGAAGAAGGAGTCGTATGGACTTTGCGACCCGACCGTGACGACCAACTACTTTGCCTTTGTCATCCGGCGCAACCTCTAGTTTAAGCATCACACGGTCCTCTTGATCTATTTCCTCAGTTACCTTAACTTCGTCTGGGTACGAGGCAATCGTTTTGGCAATATACTCGACCAATTCCTTCATCTGTATTAGCCAGCTACCTTTTCGAGCGTTCCCAAACTCTTTAGGATCCGGGCCACGGACTCCGAGGGCTGAGCACCACGCCGAAGCCACATTACGACCCGCTCTTCATCAATCTCAATCGTCGCAGGGTCTGTACGAGGATTGTAATGTCCAATCTGCTCGACAAACCGACCGTCTCTAGCAGCTCTCGAATCGGCGACGACTACACGGTAACTAGGTTGTTTTCTCGCTCCAACTCGCTTCAATCTTATCTTCAGCAATACTGGTTCCCCTTGATTACATTGCGATATACGCTAATGGAATTTTAGACTCCGGCCGAGCACCTTGTCAACGCGATTCCAACCTGTTGGTCCTAATAATCCCTTACACAAAAATCATTCCAACCAGGATCTCTTGTATCTCACGAAATCTCGCTACTTCAAATAGCAATTGAGGGAAATACATGCTTGGTTAACTCGGTAGGCCTTACACATGCAACGATTAACGTGAATGTCGTCTACTCATCACAGTCCCTATGCTATACTTTTCTCCTGCAAAGATAACGATGCCACGATAATTAATGGTGATCAAATGAATGTAGTATTTCTGAAAGATGTCGAGGGAGTCGCACAGGGCGGAGAAGTTAAAGAAGTCAAGAATGGGTTTGCCCGCAATTACCTTTTGCCCAAACAATTGGCCGTGCCTGCAAACCATAATTCTCTGCGGCGTACAAAACAGCTCAAAACAGATGCTGCTGCGACTAGGCTCAAGCTTCTCGCTGATATGCGTTCCCTGGCAGAGGCGATAAATAACACACAGATCACAGTGGAAATGAGGGCTGGGACCAGTGGCAAACTATACGGATCAGTCACCGACACAGCCGTAGCAAGCCGACTGTCAGAATTAACAAGCCGCGACATAGATAGACGTGTAGTGATGATAGCCGACCCCATCAGAGACGTTGGCGTTTATGATATTCGGCTGCAATTGCATGCCGAAGTCGAAGCCGGAATAACAGCAGTCGTATACCCAACTGGCACCGATCCCGAGGAGACGATTGCTGCGGCCGAGGCAGCCAAGTTGGGAAAGACGGAAGAAGTAGGAGCAGTAGAAATAGAAGAGGTTGATAAGCATCTCTCCGTGGAGAATGTAACAGAACCTGATCAAACAACTGACGAGAGCGAAGACGGAATCTCACCTAGGCTCGAATCTGATACGCCCGATATTCAGTCCTCCACCGATACCAGTAACACAACCGATGGTTCTGAAGATCAGCCTGGAGAAGAATAACTCTTTCGATTTATCCTAGAATCTTAGTAGCGGCCTTCTCACAAAAGTGTAGGTCGTCATCCTGACTACGTAGGCACCACACAAAGGCATTTTCTAAGGCGAAGATTCCGTCAAATCGTTCATGGTGTTGCAACAAGTGGGACCTGCCCCTAGAATGGGCTGAGGTCTCGTTGGATGTTTGCCTCCTGGACGTTAATTACCACCTAGGAGGCACGACTAGTAATCGTTAACACGTCCGGAATGTTTTCAGCAGGTAGCAATATCGTTGTACACTGATAGACTGCTCCCACACGACAGCGACTCCGAAGAAGCCGTTATAGGTTCAATGCTTATAGACGGGTCCGCGATAACTAATGTTAGCTCTTTCCTCAAATCTTCAGACTTCTATTTGGCCCGTTCCCGATGGTGTTTCGAAGCTTGCTTTACCCTATTTGACCGTGGTGAAGCAATCAACCAAATCACCATCGCTCACGAACTTTCTTTACAGGATCGGCTGGAGGAGATAGGCGGCACAGCCTATCTAGCTCATCTAGTTCGAGTAGTACCGACGTCGGTGCACATAGAACATTACGCCCGCATTGTCCAACGAGCGTCTGTCATGCGCCAGCTAATTTCAGCTGCCGGCGATATAGCGTCCATAGGATACGATGGCACTTCCGATACAGAGACTGCACTAAGCAAGGCCGAAGAGCTACTTTTTGGAGTTCGTTCCGGACGCGGGACCCGAGACTTTGTCCATCTTCGGGACATACTCGATGTACATATGGAGGAGACGGCCACTCTTGACCTCTCAGCTAACCAACCCCTGGCACCAATACCAACCGGGTACGCAGACTTGGACAAACTGCTAGGTAATGGCTTCCAACGTTCCGACCTTATAGTGCTGGCCGCTCGGCCCAGCTTAGGTAAGAGCACTCTAGCATTCAACATTGCCAGACACGCCGCAGGTGGAGGAGCCCGTGTTGGAATATTCAGCCTAGAAATGAGTGCTGAGCAAATCGCAATACGCCTTTTGTCGGGTGAATCAAACGTCGACAGCCACAGGCTGCGTCTTGGAATGGTTAGTGAGGCCGAGCACCGCCGTGAACTAGACTCCATAGGGCTCCTATCTGAATTACCTATATATATCGATGACACCCCTATTCAAGGTGTTGTTGAGATGCGCGGCAAGGCTAGGAGACTTCAGATCGAACGTGGCCTAGACCTGCTCATCGTCGACTACCTTCAGTTGATGTCTTCAGGTGGGGGTAGAGTTGACAATCGTGTGCAGGAGATGGGTGAATTTTCTCGATCTCTCAAAGGTATGGCGCGAGACATGAATGTTCCTGTACTAGCATGCTCACAACTCAGTCGCGCTCCTGAACTTCGGCCATCACATAGACCTATCCTGTCGGATCTGAGGGAAAGCGGTAGCATTGAGCAAGACGCCGATGTGGTCTCATTTATTTTCCGAGAAGATATGTATACAAATCGAGAAGAGTGGGAACGTAAGACTCCAAACGAGCCGTACCCTGAAAATATCGCAGAAGTAATCATTGCCAAGCACCGAAATGGTCCTACCGGACAGGTCCCGCTCTTTTTCCGGAGCGACGTAGTTAGATTCGAGAGCCTCGAACAACCCGTTAGGACCAAAGAGTTCGCCTAAATGGCATTCAAAGGAGGATTTCCGCGAAACGTTAAATATACGCCGGTTCCAAATCCACTATTCGACACATTGCTTGGACAAATTGACGACCTAGGCGAGATGAAATGTACGCTCAGGGTCATCTGGATTCTACATCAGAAAAAGGGACATCCTAGATTCGTGTCCGCTCGGGAAATAACCTCTGACCCAATCCTGGTTCAATCACTATGTAATGGCCCATCAAATTCCATCGTCCAAATCAACTCGGCTTTAAAAAAAGCCGTCGACAGAGGAACGCTCCTCACCAGTACAGTTGTCCATGAAGGTGAAGCGCAAAAAATATACACACTAAATACCTTACCTTACCGGAAAGCCGTTTCAGAGCTCGATGGCCTCGAGCCTAATCAATTGCCTGTGGGCTCAAACGACATAAGCGGGCCGGTCACCGAACGGCCCAATATTTTCAGTCTTTACGAGTCCAACATAGGGACTCTCAACCCAATGATCGCGGAACAACTCAAGGAGGCTGAAGAGAACTATCCAGAAGAATGGATTGTAGACGCTTTCAAAGAAGCAGTATCAAACAACGTGAGGAACTGGCGATACGTTTCTCGAATCTTAGAGAGATGGGAGCAAGATGGCAGGACAGATGGAGGACCTGGGAGACATCCTGAAAAAGCTGGCTACCAGGAATACTTCAGACGATAGCACAACCTACATACCAACTGAACCTGAAACCGACGGCGACCAGTGTGAACAGTGTGCTGGGCGCGGCTGGTACACAGCCGATGTACCTGTTGGCCACTCTGAGTTCGGAACGATCGTCACATGCCAATGTCAGGAAAACCGAATCGCAGAAGAACGCACTGCCAGATTACTCAAACACAGTAACCTTGGGCACCTGGTTCGCTTCACATTCGAGTCCCTAAATCCTAGTGGTCTAGGCAGTGACCCCGATGGTCAGCTCATATTTCAGGGTGCGGTGAAAACCGCAGTCGAATACGCAGAATGTCCGACCGGGTGGCTAGTTCTGAGTGGTCCACACGGAGCAGGGAAAACCCATTTAGCAGCGGCAATCGGAAATCGATGCATCCAGCTTGGGCACGTAGTTTTCTTTGTACACGTACCCGATCTCCTGGATCATCTTCGCGCTGCCTACGGCCCTACCAGTGAGATTTCGTACAGTGATCTGTTCGAGCAAGTACGAACTACTCCACTCCTGATTCTGGACGGCCTAGGCAGTCATGCCACGACTCCATGGGCAGAAGAAAAACTGAGGCAGATAATAAGCCAGCGCCACAGCGCCCAACTACCCACGGTAGTAACAACGGCGGTTGAACAAACTGAGATGGACCCTTTCATAGCTAGCCGTCTTACCCATAGCTTAGAAAGCAAGGTTCTAGATCTCAAAACTTCGTTGCCAGAACGTGGCCCCCGACTTGGACGTGTCGAACCGTCGATGCTAACCCGAATGACTTTTGACACTTTCGATGTTAGAGGAAACAACCCACGAGCAAATGAGCGCGCTAGTCTACGAGAGGGTCTCAGAGCAGCTCAAAATTTTGCCGCAGACCCAGATGGATGGTTAACCCTGTGTGGAGACACAGGCGTAGGCAAAACCCACCTCGCAGTCGCAATAGCAGCTAAACAAATTGCCCAAAGTCGACAAGTGTTCTTCGCGTTTGTTCCTGAACTACTAGACTACCTACGTCACACATTTAATCCAGACAGCAAGATAACCTACGACAGACTTTTCGAAGAAGTGAAAACCGCGCAGATACTCGTTCTAGACGATCTCGGGAAAGAACGGTCCAGTTCCTGGGCAGTAGAAAAGCTATACCAGATCATAGTTCATCGACACAACGCGAGACTACCCACGATAATCACAACAATGATTGACTTCACAAAAGAAAGGGAACCCATAGCTTCAAGGGTCCAAGACCCATCAATAGGGCAATTAATCAATATTGAGGCACCAGACTATAGAAACAAGGGCCGGCATCAACTTAGCACAAAACGCTCGCTACCAAGAAGAAAAACTCCCAACTGAGCGAGGTTGGCAGCATAGCAGCGTCGATTAGAAGAACTCAGGGCTTCAATCCAGCCAATCGAGTGTGATACCAAATGTAGATTGAAACTTCCTCTACCACCCTCAACCGATCTTCGATAATAGTAACCCTTGCCAGGCCACTCTTACTCACCACTACGGCACGTATTTGCGGAAAATCAGGCTGCTGTTGTGACCACCAAATCCAAACGAATTGCTCATGACTGTCTTGACCTCGACTTGTCTCGCAACATTAGGTACGTAGTCTAAGTCACATTCTGGATCTGGTACCTCCAAGTTTATCGTTGGAGCTAAAACCCCTTTAGATATAGACATAATCGATACGACTGCCTCAAGAGCCCCACTGGCACCAAGAAGATGGCCAGTCATCGACTTTGTAGAGCTCACCGGTGTTTTGTTCCCACTTTCTCCAAAAACCGCCTTGATCGCAATCGTCTCATACCTGTCATTCATCAGGGTGGAGGTACCATGGGCATTGATGTATTCGATTTCATCTGGCCTTATTCCAGCATCACGGAGTGCTACGCGCATCGCCCGTGCGCTGCCTTCCCCATTTGGGGCAGGCTGTGTTACATGGTATGCGTCGGCCGTTGCACCATAACCTATTATTTCTGCAATGGGCTCGACACCCCTTCCAAAAGCGCTTTTTTCACTCTCCACCACCAACATTCCTGCACCCTCAGATAAAACAAATCCGTTCCGGCCAGCATCAAACGGACGTGACGCTTTTTGAGGATTTTCATTTGTTGTAGATAGCGCTTTACATGAATTGAATCCCGCTATTCCAACTGGACATATAGGGGCTTCAGAACCACCCGCTAATGCCACATCTATACGGCCGTCCTGAACCAGTCTGAACGCGGATCCGAGAGCGTCCGATCCGCTTGAGCACGCCGACGAAATTCCATAATTTGGGCCTTTGGCTCCAAGTAGCATGGACACCTGTCCAGAAGCCATATCTGGTAGCATCATAGGCACGAGAAAAGGACTCACTCTCGATACGCCACGATCCTCCATCACACCAAGCTGTTCGCTAAGCGTAATTATCCCCCCCAGACACGTACCGATTATAACCGAAGTTCTTTCTGGGTTTATGTTTTCGTAACTGACCTTGGCATTTTGCGCCGCTTCGACGGCAGCGACAGCGGCCAGCTGCACGAACCGATCCATCCGACGCGATTCCTTACGTCCAAAATGTTCCACGGCATCGAAGTTCGTGACCTCACCTGCTATCGTTGATTCCAACCCTGGCACGGAGGTGAGATCAAACGATGTTATACCGTCGATACCGGACTCGCCAGCAATCAACCTTTTCCACGTAGACTCAAGGGTAATTCCAATTGGGCTTACCGCCCCCATTCCTGTTACAACCACTCGGTGTTTCATGAAAGAGTATCTACTTCTCTTCCCCAAACCGCATTATTTCCTGGATAACCTCCTGAGGCACACCTTGTGGTATCTTGCCCAATCCTACCTTGGCAGTTTGGACTTGCCGCTGAATCTCCTCGACTATCTCTGGGTTCGACAGGGTCGTTGTATCACCTACATCTATGAAATTGGAGATAGAAGCAATAACCCTACGCATTATTTTCCCAGAACGCGTTTTTGGCAGATCGGATGTGACCCAGACATGTGAAGGCCTCGCGATAGGCCCGATAATTTGACTTATGGCCTGCCTGACTTGTTCGTCAACACCTGAGTCGGCACCGAAGCCAGGCTTCAGCGAGACATACATCTCAGGCACACGGCCTTTAAGCTCGTCAAAAGCGGGCACAGCTGCTGCTTCACTAACGGCCTCAACTGTAAGCGCAGCCGACTCCAACTCCTTGGTTCCTAGTCGATGACCTGCAACGTTGATGACGTCATCGACTCTTCCGACGACGCGAAGGTAGCCATCGGCCCCCTGGGTGCCACCGTCACCAGTTACATAGGGCCAGTCACGCCAATCTTTGCTGTCGCTCTTAGCGTACTTGGCGTAGTAGGTATCCACGAAGCGTTCGGGGTCTCCGTAGATCGTCTGCATCCTACCGGGCCACGGATTGCTCATACATATGTTGCCGGCCTTGCCAGAACCGGGCTCAATTTTATTACCGTCCTCATCCAGGATAACCGGAACGATACCGAGGGCGCCCGGCCCACAACTTCCGGGCTTCATCGGCTCGAGGGCGGGTAGAGTTGTACCGATGAAGCCACCCGTCTCGGTTTGCCAGTAGGTGTCAACAATGGCCGCCTCGCCCTTGCCAACGACGTCGTAGTACCAGCGCCAGACCTCAGGCTCAATAGGCTCACCCACAGTGGTCATATGCTTGAAGTGATAATCATATTTCGCAGGCTCGTCGGGCCCAGCCTTCCTGAGCATCCGAATGGTGGTAGGTGCTGTGTGAAAAATGTTCACGCCAAGGCGCTCCGCGATCCTCCAGGGCCGACCGGGGTCTGGGTAATTGGGCACGCCCTCAAAAAGGACGCTGCTGGCGGCAACTGAAAGAGGACCGTAGACAATGTAAGAGTGTCCTGTGATCCAGCCTATATCAGCCATGCACCAGTAGACGTCCTCCGGATGGATATCCTGGTAGAACTTGCTGGTGCCGGCTGCATATGCCAAGTAGCCGCCAGTGGAGTGCTGGCACCCTTTGGGCTTGGCCGTTGTGCCACTGGTATACATGAGGAATAGGGGATGATCGGCGGGCAGGGACACAGGATCGACACGCTGGCCACGATAGTCCGACAGAAGGTCGTTTACGAAATAATCGCGCCCTTCCACCATAGGAGTCGGCGACGAAGCTTTGGCTGCGTAGCGCTGCCAGACCAACACCTTATCGACCTTAACACCGCCCTTCTCAGCTTGGACCACAGCCTCGTCGGCTTTAATCTTGTGGTCTAGAAGTTGGCCGCTCCTGTAATAAGCATCCGACGTTATGAGAACATGGCTGTCAGAGTCAACGATACGGTCACCACACGCGGCCCCACTGAACCCACCGAAGACCTGGGAATGAGTTACACCCAGTCGAGCCAGGGCAAGCATAGTGACTGGGAGCTCCAAGACCATGGGCATGTGCAGGGTGACTCGATCGCCTGTCTTGACGCCTGCGAAATCTTTTAGCAGTGCTGCGAACTCATTCACCATCACCCAAAGCTCGCGGTACGAGATAACGCGGTCGGGCTCCCCCTCTATCTCAGAAACCCAGGTAAATGCGACCTTATTGCCATGCTTGGCTAGGTGCCGATCGACACAGTTGTAAGAAGCGTTGAGCTTTCCGCCTACAAACCACTTGAAAAATGGTGGCTCCGACGAGTCTAGGGTGGTATGCCAATACTGGTCCCAGTCTAGAAGGTCAGCGTATAACCGGAAGCTTTCGGGGAAATTGTCCGAGCTGAAGTGCTCCCGAATCTTTGGGTTGGCCATGTTGGCCTGACCTATAAAGCTAATACTTGGGTGTATGAGATCCTCCTCTTTCCAGTGAGAGGCGATCTGGGCTTCGCTAACCTCTACCCCATCAGTTTTTTCTGCCATCTTTTTATTCCTCCTTGGTAATCGAGGCCTTGCCTTAAAGTGCCTTGTTGGCATTGATCTGCTCCCGATGTTCACCGAGCCCATCCAGCAAAGAGCCCCGAAAGCATATCAGTCCAAAAACCCCGTTTCAAGCGACCCGAGATTGGTGAGCCAATCCCACGTCAGTTTCCTTCAACGGTACTCAATGCTGGGGGATAAGAGGGACATTTTCAATTTCTGGCCTTACCTTCTTCTGACGATTGCGACTTACATCGTTCCACAACCTCCGTATCTAAGAATCATTTTGCAACTCAAACGGGAAAATTCATCCACCCACCTCAGTACATCTCTTTGTAATACCCTTGCTTACATTCCCGTTCGGAAGAACTCTCAAAACCCTCCGGCTCCCGCCACATGAACCAATTAGGCACGCCTAGAACATCCGCTTTTTTGTTCACCCTGAAACCAAATCGCTCGTACAACGTCACATTGTCTAATTTATCTGTCTCCAAATAGCCGGGTGCCTGGTTTCGATCGACGTGATCACAAAACTGCTGGACCATCTGGCTCCCCAACCCCTGCCGTTGAGCTGTGGGCAACACGGCTACTGGTCCAAGATGCCAATGGGGTCTTTTAGGATGATGCACTGCCCAAGTTGAATGCCAGTCGATGATTCTCGGAGTCAACCCTCTCAGAACAAGCAGCAACCTAGGCAACACTGTCCAACTTTTAAATGAATCTTGCTCACAGTCAGGCCAAAACGTCATACCCAAAACGCCTACAATTGACCCACCTCTTCGCACTCCGAAGAGTTGTCCAGAAAAATGGTCGAAGATGACCCTATACATAGTTTCCTGTCGCCTACGATGCGACTCAGTCCGGCCCCCAAATGCAGAAACTAATACAGGATTAGTCAAAAAAGCATGACGCATCACCTCTGCAACCTCAGCAATGACACTCCGACCCAATTTTTCGATGTTGTTGGTCATAAACAGGACAATCTCTTTGACTAGCTATGATTATCATTCCCGATACTGCGGTAACCTCCTTGTGACTGTGCTCAGTGTAAGCTAAACTGTGCCTAGAAATCGAGATGCATTCAGGGTTTAGTATGACACGGGCAAAACAAGCTATCCTACGAGGTCCAAGGGATCTCCACATTGAAGACATCGATATAGATACTGACAATCTTGCACCCCACGAAATATGGGTAAAAACAGAGATTTCAGCACTGAAGATCGGAACTGATCGTGGTAACTACGAAGGAGCAGGATACGGGCTAAATGAAACGGACTACCCAAGACCGGTAGGAGATAGTAGTGTCGGTACAATTCAAGGTGTTGGCAGTGCAGTCACACGGTTTAAGGTGGGGGACCGAGTTGCTGATAGACACCCCCATTCCTCCGCACACATATTTGACGAACGCCAACACATTGTGAAGGTGCCTGAGGGTGTAAATTCTGAGGATGCTGTCTGGTCCCATCTCTACACGCTTAGCGGATTCTGTTACAGAAAAGCCCAATTCGAACCTGGCGAACATGTCGCGGTGGTTGGTCTGGGAGTTCTGGGATTAGGCGCAGTGGCGCTTGGCTCATTATTTGGTGCCCGCGTCGTAGGCCTAACGAACAGCCCCATACGAATGGAAATGGCGATGAAGATGGGAGCACATGCGGCCTATCTTTCCAACGACCCAGATCTGCACAAAAAACTAGACGATTTTACAAACGGGGTCGGTATAGACCTAGTTATTCTCACAGCCAACCCTTGGCCCGCGTACCGTACTTCAGTGCAGATCGTGCGTGATGGTGGAAGAGTCTCTATTGTTAGCCTTCTTGGTCGAGGCGAGAAACCGTTGGACTTCAACCCACTCGTTCTAGACTGGTTCTACAACAAGGGAATCTCACTGATAGCGGTTAATAGTGAACCTACCGGATACTTGTTCCCTAGTAACCGTGACGAGCCGGAACGATTCTCCTGGAACAACTCCTGTGATCACATCATTTCATTGATGGCCGATGGAAAATTGGAGCCAAAAAATCTGGTCACACACCGCCTCCATTACTCAGAAATTAATAAAGCCTACGAGATGGCGGTTAGCCGTCAAAAAACAATGCTGGGTGTCATATTTGATTGGCGTGACGCCTAGAAAATAGCCCCACCACTAAGACCTTTAGATCACACTATAGTCCACAAATCCAGTTTACATACCGGTGCCCATATGGGCACTACTTAATTGACGCACTTAGATAACAATACAAGGAGATCCAGCGTGAGAAACTACCAATATAAAGGCGTTAAAAAATCCATCGGTATTTACGAACGAGCCGGGGAGGTCATACCCGGTTACACCCAACTCCGAAGCCGACTCGCTAGCGGATTTGCCGAAGGTGTCAGCCCTATTTACGCTGACCACGCCAAAGGTTCCAGGTTCGTCGACGTCGATGGGAACGAATTCATCGACTGGGTCAACGCTGTCAGTGCCATCATCCTCGGACATCACGACGACATAGTAGATGACGCTGTCAAGGAACAAATTGACCGCGGCAGCATCTATACGGTCAACAGCCCGAAGGAAGTAGAACTGGCCGAAGAACTGATCGACACGATCCC
This sequence comes from SAR202 cluster bacterium, assembly GCA_030754315.1. Taxonomy (GTDB): domain Bacteria; phylum Chloroflexota; class Dehalococcoidia; order Lucifugimonadales; family JASMAO01; genus JASMAO01. Next base: position 4,580 of record JASMAO010000160.1, on the reverse strand, counting down.
AAGCGCCGAAATGGTCAAGTATGGTAAGGGAGGCGGTGACGCCTGTGCGATCGCGGCGCGAATTGCTAGGGGGGCCACAGGCAAAGACATCATACTGTTCTCTGGCTACCACGGATGGCACGATTGGTACCAATCTGCCAACTACTTGGACTTTCCAGACCTTGTAACAGGCGTTGGAGGTATGGGCGTACCCAAAGTACTGGCTGGAACTGCAATCCCTTTTGGCGAATTTGATATAGACAAACTACAAGATCTTTTTGACGAACACAAAGGTAAGGTTGCGGCGGTGATGATGGAGCCGGTACGGTCGACCGACCCACCCGAAGGATACCTCGAATCTGTCAAGGCTCTTTGCCATAAAAACAACGCCATTTTGATTTTCGATGAGGTGTCCTGCGGCTGGCGCATAGCAATAGGTGGTGCACAGGAATACTACGGTATAACTCCTGATATGACCGTCGTGGCCAAATGCATCTCCAATGGCTATCCGATGGGGGCTGTGGTAGGTAAACGGGAGTTTATGAAATCCGCAGAGGACATGTTTATTTCCAGCTCATACTGGTCGGATAATGTTGGGCTAACCGCATCCATCACAACAATCCGGGAATTGAAGCGCCGAAACTCACCAGAGAGTTTCAAGGAAAAAGGAGAAAATATCCGCGCTGCTATCAAAGAGGCCATCAACGACGTAGGCATATCAGCAGATGTCACTGGTCTTTTCAACAACCCAGGTCTGCACATCGATCTTCCCGATGAATCGCTTAGACCCAAAGTGAATACACTATTCATACAAGAAATGGCTAAGCGTGGCATCCATACCACTGGCCGCTTCATGGCAACCCTGGCCCATACAGACGAAGATATACGCGCCACTGCCGAGGCAGCACGTGAATCTCTGAAAGTAGTACGAAACGGTCTAGAAGGCAATTTAGACGATCTCTTAGAGGCCCATGAACAACGGGAATCCATACAACGAATCGTTCGGTAGCTCTCCGGCACGTTCAAATCTAGGTTTGTTTGTGGAAAGTAGTTGCAATGGATTACAACTATCGCGGACCTCTTTGACGCCACACGGTCATGTCAAAAACACTCAGAGTTAATATGGAGATTAACACTATTACCCGCATATATTAAGTTCAGGTTAGTAACGATTTTCAGTTGACATTTTGTTGAGATTTATTCTTACAGATTTGTCTCCAAATATCCCAATCCGGATCTGCGCCAATGCTCACCGTGGACAGGTTGTGCAATAACATCCCCTCAACAAGATATGCCACAAATAATTCTATATAACGGGGCACATTGTCGATACACATATACTAATCACAATATACGAAGGGTATGACATATGAAACAAGCTCTGCCGGTCATGTCCATTACAGGCAATTGATGGCCGATTATTTAAGACGTACACGTGTGCTGGGTATACCAATCCAATTTGCATTAGTTACAGGGGTCACCGTGGCCGTTGTCATATATCTGAGTGGCTGGGCAGCCTTGTCCAGTAGTGAGGCACGTGCAAACGTGTACAAGAACACTACCCTTGTAGGAGCAACGCAACCGACGAGGGAAACAGCCTACAATTCCGACATCGAGAAATATACATGGGAACGTATCGCTCTGTTCGTTTGCCCCCTTCACTAGGATAACGAGTACCCGGATTGACTAACTCGAACAACATCCTCCCGTCAAACCGCCAATCTAAATATACGCCAACTTTTTACTGGCACTATGCCTGGGTCATCGTCACGATTGCTGCCGCCCTGCAAATGGTTGGGGCGTCTATCCGTATGGCTTTTGGGATATTTATAGACCCATTGAGTCAGACTTTTGGATGGGACCAAGGATCCATCACCCTAGCCTACGGAATCAATAGCGTAATCACGGCCATAGCCTCTCCCATGGCTGGGTGGATCGGTGACCGATACGGAGCCCGGAAGGCAGTGGCAATTGGGGGCGCGATATTTGTTTTGGGAATGGTGATCACGGGCTTAATAAATCAACTTTGGCAATTCTATCTGGCTTTCGGCGTTATTTTAGGAATAGCACAGGCAATATTCCTAGTCCCGCTAGTCCCGGGCGTCATGCGCTGGTACCAACGTCACTTGGGATGGGCGATGGGCATCTTGATGGCAGCGTGGGGTCTAGGACCGGCTATTATGGCACCTCTCATGGGATATCTGATAGTTCATCTTGATTGGCAAAATGCGTTCTGGGTTACAGCCTCAGGATCGGCAGTGATAATGACGATCCTTATTTATCTCTACAAAGACAGTCCGTCTGACTTAAATCTTGATAGATATGGGTCCCTCCCTGGTGAGTCAATCAAAGAGGAACCGGCTATTGACAATGATAGGGCTAAGATCTTTGCAAGGTACATGAAGAAAACCGCAGCATACTACAACATGAGCTCGATCCACTTCCTAGGATGCGTCGGCCACTCGGTAATATTGGTGTACCTTATACCTATAGCTGTCCAAGAGGGAATCTCACTAATCACGTCGGCCTCAATCCTCACCGTAATGGCCGCTGTAAGCGTACCATCCCGACTCATCGTGCCAGTCCTTTCTGAAAAGGTAGGCGTGCGTACGGTAATGGCTATCTTCTTTTTCTTACAGGGCATCCCTGTAATCATGCTTTTCTGGACCCACGAACAGTGGACATTCTACCTGTTCGCCTTTGTGTTTGGCATTGGGTATGGTGGCGAGACAGGGGGTTTTCCTATACTGAACAGCAGGTACTTTGGTCACGCCCCTCAAGGCTCGCCATACGGCTTTCAGATGCTGGGTGCCGGCCTTGGTATGGCGCTTGGAGGATGGATTGGCGGGGTGATTTTTGACGTCACGGGAGGATATAACCTTGCCCTGTTAATCTCCATTTTCGCCAGCCTTGCCGGAATGGTCTCAATCATACTTTTGGAGCCTACTAATGACTTACTAATCCCAGACTGGGAACTGGAACCCAGCCCTGCTGGTCCAGACTAATTAGCTATGACTAGTTTGAAATTTGTCTTCCATCGCAGGGATGATACGACGCCCTCAAGCATAATGATCAGCCCGGTCTTTCATCAAATTAACTACGCAATGACGTCCAGTATCATTAGGCCTTAGGAAAAATGGAACAAGTGACAGTCATGGTAAACCAATCGGACGCACCGATTGCATCATTTTAGAACCAATGCCAAACATTCCTGCTTAAATCTTAAGAGCTTGGCCGTGTATGTCTGACCATACCATCTACCCTATGACTTCACGGAATAGCCTCAGAAAATTACCACCAAGAATTTTGAAAATGTCCTCACTAAGGTAACCACGGAGGGCGAGCTCGTTGATAAGTTCTGGGAATTTGTCTGGTGATTCGAATCCAAAGGGATGGTAGTGAGGATCAGGAATGGGCAGTGGGATCGGCCGAACTTTGATGCCCTGCTGAGCAAACAGGTATTGGAAAAAAGAGTAGGGTTGATCTTGGCAAAAGTCGGTCCCAATGCCAACATGATCAATTCCAATGCGCTCAACCAGATCATCGATAGCATCAACGTAATCGGTGATCGAAGATTCATATCCTTTGACCAGAAACGACGGCCAAGCGTTGGCACCTACAACTCCACCACGCTCTGCCAGCGCCATCAAGGCATCATCCGGTTTGTTCCTAGGATGATCAACGAATGAACGGGCATTGCAGTGAGTGAACGCGACCGGCTTATCTGAGGCATCTATTGTATCCAGGGTCGTCTTATCACCGACGTGTGACAGGTCTATAAGTATTCCCAGTTCGTTCATAATGCGAATCGCATCCAAGCCAAAGTTGCTCAACCCATCATCAACACGTTCGTAACACCCGTTGCCTAACAAATTGCGTTCATTGTAGGTAACTTGGACTATCCTGATGCCTAGGTCATAAAAGAGTTGTAATCTATTCAGATCGTTTTCAATTGGTGAGGCGTTTTGCCAGCCCAAAAAAACAGCTGTCTTTCCGTCTTTTTTCGCGCGAAGAACATCATCCGCGACACGCCCTTTTATTAGCACCTCCGAATAATCTTCGAATCGTCTCTCCCATGCAGCAATTCTATCGAGGGTATCTTGAAAACCCTGCCAAATCACGATGGTGGCGTTCATCGCTGTAACTCCGCCAGCCTTTAAACTAGCGTATACATTTGGACTGCTCCACCTGCTGACGTTCAACCCATCAATCACCAAGCTGGTCTCGAAATCTGTGCTTGCTTCAATTGGGGAAGTCAAACGGATACAACTCCTTACGCCATGGGTTTCTGAGGGGCAAAAGTATAGCATACGGGTTCGTAGCCACGGTAATGCCTGAAATGGTACATTACAGCTATCTCCAATCCTCAAAGGAACTGAAAAAAATGTCCTCACCTCAACCACTACTTGGAAAGGTCGCTCTAATAACCGGCGCGGGCAGCGGTATCGGTAAGGCCATGGCCCACACATTCTCAGCGAGCGGGGCTCATGTCATAGTCAACGACGTAAATGACGTGGGTGGTGAAACAGTAGCGAAGGAGATTGGAGGCATTTTTCTTAAAGCCGATCTAGCGGACATGAACCAGACCCGCCAGTTGTGCA
>JASMAO010000159.1 GCA_030754315.1 SAR202 cluster bacterium | reverse complement strand
CAACCCGGATTCATCCAGGCGGCAATGCTCACTCAATTTGACGACGAATCATCAGAAGATATCGAAGTTATCTCATACTGGGAATCGGAAGCACTCAGACTCGATTGGGTCGCGCGGCCGGTACATGATGAAGTATTCTCGTCGATCATCGATCTTGCAGAGACAATTTCACCGAGTGTTAAGACAGTCAGCAATACCTGGAGTATCTAGAACATGTCCACGACACTTGTAGTCCGTGACCACCTTTTATCGCTAAGCGGAGACCAACATTGAAAATAACAAACGTAGAAGCATGGGTAGTCGTGCCGGACCTTGGAGGACTCATTGAACACCAGGGTACGCTTCATGTGAATGAGTGGCAGTGGACCTTCGTCACGATAGAAACCGACGAAGGCATCACGGGATGGGGAGAATCATCCAGTACACCACGAAATGGATCAATCTTAACCGGAGCGGGAGTGAGATCTGTCAAAGATGCACTCATTGGTGAAGACCCCGCTGATATTGAACGACTCTGGCAAAAGCTTTTCCGTCGCTACACTTATATGGGCTCACGGGGATTTCCAACCACCATCATAAGCGGAATCGATATCGCGCTCTGGGACATCAAAGGCAAGGCGACAGGACGCCCAGTTTACGACCTACTTGGAGGCAAAATGCGAGACGACATCCGCATGTATGCCAACGCCTGGTTCAGTGGATGTTCAACCCCAGAACAGTACCATGAAGCGGCCAAGAGGACTGTTGCTGAAGGCCACGATGCAATGAAAATGGATCCATTCCTTGAAATGGGTCCATTCCACACCATGTACCAGGACGGTCAAATTTCAGCAAGCGGCGAAAATCTTGGCTGCGATATAACCGCTGCAGTCAGGGATGCGGTCGGGCCAGACGTTGAAGTGTTGATCGATGCCCACGGGCACTACAACGTAGCGACCGCGGTTAGACTGGCTAACAGGTTGTATGACGAGTCGAAGATCGACTGGTTCGAAGAGCCTTTACCTCCTGAAGGCATCGAGGCATTAAGATCAGTCCGACAACAAATGCGGGCTCCAATGTGCGTAGGAGAACGACTGTTCACCAGATGGGATTGCGCTCAGATTCTCCACGAAGGACTTACCGACTTCCTGATGCCAGATGTGACTTGGACAGGCGGCATTTCAGAACTGAAGAAGATCGCCACGATGGCCGAAACGTATTACATCCCGATCAGTCCCCACAATGCACAGGGGCCAGGGCAGATTCTCGGTGGGGCTCACGTCTCAATAAGCACTCCAAACTTTTACAGGCTTGAACACGCCCTCGACTTCAAACGGGGTTACGATCACTTCTTGACCGAGCCACTTAACTGGCAGGGTAACAAGCTCGTGCTAAGTGATAAACCCGGTCTGGGAATTGATCTTGACATGGACAGGGTCAAGGCCGAACTCCACCCCGATTGGAGCGAATAGAATACCGCTTATCCAAACGTATGTTTAGTAATAATGACTGGTCTAATAATGAATATTGCGTTCATCGGATGTGGCAGGCGCGGACGATTCCATATGGCAGCCTTCTCTGATATCGATAGCGTCAATATCAGCGGCGTTTTCGACCCGTTCGAATCAGCAAGAAATTCTGCTGCCGATCAATTCGGTTCAACAGCCTACAGCTCTGTTGACCAGCTGATTGACTCAGCGGAGCCAGACGGCATAGTAGTGGCCACCCCAGCTCATCTCAACGCTGAGGCAGCATTACATGTGCTTTCCTACGGAATTCCAACCCTTATCGAAAAGCCGCCGGGTCTTTCTTCTGACGATGCACGCAGATTGCTAACCGCTGCACAGAAAAAATCTACAAACGTAATGGTAGGACTCGACAGAAGGTTTAATCCTCTCGTGACAGAGTCTTTAGCCCGAGTGCGCAGGAATGGCCCGGTCGTACAGATAGCTGGAGAATTTCATAAAGACATCAGGGATTTCACCGATGATCCGAGATTTGCTCAGGACATTTTCAACTACATGATGTTGGAGTCGCCTATACATGCTCTCGACCTTGTGTGTTTTGCTGCTGGTTCGAACGTGTCGAAAGTCAGTGGTTATGTAAGACAAACCAATTCCAAATACAGGGATGTCCACGCTGCCCTCATCGAGTTCGAAAACGGTGTAGTGGCGCAATTTTCTGCAAACTACACCACTGGAGGGAGACTGGAGCGTTATGAAATCCATGGCAGGCAAATATCTGCATACCTTGAGGGAGTTAACCGTGCATGGGTTATGGCAAAGGGTGAATCACATGACATAACACTACCGACACAAATGACATCCACGCAAATCCAGGATAATTACTTTATTGAATGTATAAGATCCGGCAAAAAATTCAGCGCTCCTGCTGCCACCCTTGAGGATGGCGTGAAGTTACTCGAACTGGCTGAGGCCATTTATGGAGAAGACCAAAACTCCTGATTACCACTATCCGAAAATCGATTTGATTCAAAATTACCAGAGGAAACAACGTTATCGAATCTTGATCACTGAATCGGATCTGCACCCATGGCCGCAAGAAGCGCACCGCATCTATCAAGTGAATGGGCAGCGTTCGCTCCTTCACAGAGCATGATCATGTTCCCGTAAATAACATAACCACCGTACTTGGCTTTAACCCCACCACTCCCATGGGTTCCAATTGGACCAGCAAAAAAATACCTGCGGTCCTTGATACCTTCGTTCCAGCTCGCTTCATCCTTGTCAAGAATCGCGTCATCACCGGTAGCTTCTTCGGCAAAAGCCGTCCCAGACTCGACGGCAACATCATGGGAAGGATAAAAACGAATCTCGTACTCCTTCGCTTCCGACCCGTCAGGACGCCAGAATCCAAACAAAACATTAGTAGCTCCAGTAAGCCCCTCTACGTCATATTGTTTAGAAGTCTTGAATCCTGTTGCATCCACATCGTCGTGAGTGAACAGCCGTTCAGATGGAGTGATCTGCTGCAATAATTCATTCGATTTCGATGCTGAAGATTCATCAGAGTCCGTTCCACAAGCAAAAAAAGTAAACAACAATCCAGCTGCAACACCGTGGGTTATGAACCGTTTAAGTCTTGAACTACTTCTCAAATACAAAAGCGTTGACCTTCCCTGTTAGTCCTGAAACTAATAGGGGCTATTTTCTCAAATTCTTTTTGAGTAAGATGCTGCCAAGTTTAAAACAAATGCCAAAACTAGGAAAATCCGCATGAAAGCCGCCGTGTACCGCAGCAAACAGTTGTTCGAGGTCACCGACATCCCTAAACCGGAGCCTGGCCCCGGGGAAGTACTAATCAAGGTTAACCAATCAGCAATATGTGGTACTGATGTTCACGCGTTCATGTACGACATTGCTCCGCCCGGCTCAGTCCTTGGACACGAGTTCGCAGGAGTGATAGCAGCAACAGGCAAGGGTGTCACAAGCTGGAAGGAGGGCGATCGAGTTGTCGGAGGTGGAGGAGAATGGCCCACTGGTAAAGAACCGCCGACGAAAATTCACCCTAGATTCAACTATCGCAAGATGGGATTCAGTGCCAATACACGTACCAGGGGTTATGCAGAATACACGGTGCTGGAGGACTGGGCACCGCTACCTATACCCGATGGTGTTCCCGACGAAGCGGCCGCATTAACCGAACCATGTGCGGTAGCAGTGCATGCCGTCCGCAGATCCTCGCTAAAACTCGGAGACAGCGTGGGAGTAATAGGAGCAGGACCAATAGGTCTATTGGCTATACAGGCTGCACGTGCAGCCGGAGCTTCACAGGTCATTGTTTCTGAACCTGCACCTGGGCGCACAAATGCTGCACTAGCCGTCGGCGCAACAGAAGTGATCGACCCGTTTGAACAGGATCCTGTTGATCGAATGGTAGAGCTAACAAACGGTCGAGGACCCGAGGTGATATTTGACTGTGCGGGGTTAAAAAATACGCTTCAACAGGCGTTCGACGCGGTACGAAGGGATGGCCAGGTCGTACTTGTTGCAGTCCCGTGGGAACCATTACCGCTTTTACCAGCAGAGTGGATGGCCAGAGAAATTGACTTCCGATCCAGTTGGGGAAGTCTACCCGAAGA
>JASMAO010000158.1 GCA_030754315.1 SAR202 cluster bacterium | reverse complement strand
AGCAACCTAAAAGGTCTTAAGTCCAGTTAGGAGCACCATTTTCCACTGCTTTTAGGCCATTTTCACTGGCCTCTTTCTGCCCCGAATTGTTAGTGTGCTGAAAATTTGATGCTAGCCACCGCAAATCCGGCACATACCCTAACAAGGCCTGGGTCCACGCTGTCAGATACGACCGACGATCTGGCCGCATCGATCGGGCCACTCGCGCCGGCTAAAGAACAGAACCTCCTAAACGGAGAACCATCTACCCGTAGGTAGTGACGTACAAGCCCTGACAAATTTGGGATGCGGCAGATGATCTACAAACTTCGCCCAAAACATTGGGAATACACTGACAACAACGACTCAGCAGTACTACACGTAACCTAACCAAAGTTACGCCGTTGGAAGTTTCCAATAAAATTTAACGAATCAAGCCAATAATGGCATTCAGGTCACAATTGCGCGTGTGGATTCTCTCAGTTACTGATAACATTACGTCTTCTGCGAGAAACTGCCTTGCCCGAATTCCTTCTGCAACATCAACCGCACTCAACCGCCAAAACTCTTCCGTCATACTATGTCTCTATCTATTGACTAACATCACATCCTCACATCCCACAGACAAATCTTAATAATTAGATCACCTTCTTGAAGCGTTCTCGCAACACAATGGGGTGAATCGGCACCACTGGCAATGGTCGGTTACCAGGGATCACCTTCGAGACAATCACGCTTGCTTGCTTCGCCGACAGCGCATCGGCTAAAACCCCCGCTGTTGTTTCACCCGAACACTCGATAACGTTCGAACACCCTCCCCCGCGAGCCATAACTGCAAGTGAAGTCGCTTCACTGGTATAGGTGGCCTGATCACCGGTCGAACCGTAACTGCCGTTATCGATGACCAAAAGGACTAGATTATCCGGGGCACGGTTGCCAATGGTCGCAAGCGTACCAAGATTCATCAAGACGGCACCATCCCCCTCTAAGGCCACAACGCTTTTGTTTGTTGTCAGCGCAAGTCCGAGGCCAATTGATGAGCAAAGCCCCATGCTGCCCAGCATGTAAAAATGGTTCTCTCGATCGCAAATGGCAAAAAGCTCCTGGGAGGGGATGCCGATGTTGCAAACAACCAAAGTATCCTCTAGGACAGGCACTAAAGACTCAATCAGTTCGAAACGATTCATGCGTCCCCCTCCATCAACTGAAAGTCAATAAAAATGGCGACAGGTGATTCAGCAACTCGAGCATGTTCGATGAGAGGGGCAATGTTATCTAGATCCATTGTTTGATGGCAATGCAAAATTGGAATTTGCATCAACCTCAGAAGTTCTGGCGCCAATAGCCCCATCGGAACCTGAGCTGGGACTGGCTCGCCCGGCGAACCCCGATAACTCATCAGCATCACTACTGGAAGCTGGAAGAACTGAACCAGTGATTTGAGGGCATTGACAGAATTTCCAAGACCCGAGTCCTGCATCAAGATGCAAGGCATATAACCACCAAGGCTGGCACCCGCACAAATTCCAAACCCCTCTTCCTCCCGAGTCACTGGCAAATAACAAACATCGGTATCCTCTTCGAGCAATCGAATCTGGCCAGCCAATAGTTTGCACGGTACCGAGACGAAAAAATTCACGCCCGCGGACTTGAGTTTGTCCACCAGCTGACTAGAGATCGATTGATTAGCCATTGTCTTTCCTTATTTCCATTAAATTTTGCGAGAAGTTACGGTACAGTCACTCGGCCGCCGTCAACAATCAAAGTCTGTCCCGAAATAAAGTTTGCGCGACTGGAGAGAAGGAACAAAACGGCATCTGAAATATTTTCTGGAACACCAATTGTTTTTAAAAACGTCTCCTGTTTTATTGATTCTTGAAGAGGCAGATCCATGCTAGCTTTTGTCATGTCGGTTTGAATCAAACCAGGAGCGATACCGTTGACTCGAACAGCTGGACCGAACGCCGCAGCACAACTTCTAACCAAGCCAATCACGGCAGACTTCGAAATACTGTAAGAAATAAGCTTCGAGCGGGCGCGCAATCCAGCTACCGAAGAAATACAGACAATATTGCCGGTGCCGCGCTCAATCATACCGTCCTTAACTGCCATCACAGGCAAGAACGTCCCATCGACGTTCGTGGCCATAATTTTACGGTAACTTTCAAATGTTATATCTTGATGGTCCTGCAATAATCCGATTCCAGCATTGGTCACCAAGATATCAATCGGACCAAGAGATGATTCAATTTCTTCAATCATTTTAATAACTGCCGACTCATTCGAGACATCTGCCTGAAAAATGTCTCCGGTACCGCCTTTCTTCTCGATATCAGCTAAAGTCGAGCGTGCTGCAACTGCGTCGCTCAAGTAGTTCACTGCAACGCGCGCATCAGACTGCCCGAGGGCAATACTGATAGAACGACCTATGCCACGGGATCCACCCGTAACAAGTGCCACCTTATTTGAAAATTCTCTTGTCATAGAAAATTCCTATTAGACCAACACTGCATTAAAAGTCGTCGCAAAGTAAGGCTCTCGCATGCTCGTAATCCAGACAGTCCACGAAGGGCGAACACAAACGTCTTAAGATATCGAAACTTACGAATATATTGTAGCAATCGAGAGGCAAGTTATCTCCCTATCCCAGTCCATAGCCAAGAAGATGCGGTAGCCATAAGCTAAGCTCCTCAAAATAAGCAATTAACACAATACAAACTAGTATCGCAAAGATATGAGGCAAAACGTGGAGACTCAACCTCTCGATACTGACTTTCGCCAATTGAGAGCCAACAAATAAGTTTGCTCCAAGGGGTGGTGTAAGGAATGCGACTTCGTTTGTAACGACAAAAATTATCCCGAAATGAATTGGATCGATTCCAAGTTGCGTCACAACAGGGAGAAGAATCGGCGTAACAATAATAATGGTCGACAAAGTCTCCATGAACATGCCCAGAATGACAAAAACTAAGATGATCAAAAGCAATATTACAAACCAATTGGTGGATATACCCATAAGGAGGTCAAGCATCACTATAGGGGCATTATTAAATATAAGTACCTGACCAAAGACCGTAGAGGTTCCAACAAGTATCATAGCCGTTGAAATTCGGGCTGATTCTGTACAGGAGTCCAGCAATTTCCCAAAAGTCAACTGACGTTTTACCAGTAACCCTACTAACAAAGCGTATACAACCGCCACAACTGAAGCCTCTACAGGGGTAAATATGCCGCCATATATCCCACCCAAAATCACGACAGGCGCTGCAAGTGAAAATTTCCCCCGCCAGCAAGCACACAAAAACTCCCTGAATATGAACGGGTCATTAGTGCGTTCAAACTTAAGGTGTCGTGCAACTACATAGGCCACGAGACAGTGAGCGACTCCAATAATTACGCCGGGAATGACGCCTGCGATGAAAAGCCCCGTAATGGAGCACTGCGCTATGACCCCATAAATAATCATAGGATTGCTAGGTGGGATCAAAATACCGAGAGTGCCTCCTGATGAGGAGACAGCACCTGCATATGCTCTGCCATAACCGGCACGAAGCATCGCCGGGATCATTAATGTCCCTACTGCTGCAACAGTACCTGGTCCCGAACCACTGATTGACGAGAAAAACATGCAGGCCAGAATCGTCGCAATCCCCAATCCGCCAGTCACTTTTCCCCAAAACATTAGGATTACGTCAATGATATCTTGAGTAATGCCTACGCGCTCCATGACACTGCCGGCAAGAATGAAGCAAGGTATCGCTAGAAGTGGAAATTTGTCTATGCCTTGGTACAAGCTTTGAGCAATGAGCATTGTTGGCAAATCGGAAACCACCAATGTGACGGCAGTAGCTATCCCTAAAGACACAAAGATCGGCACCCCTAAAAACAAACACGCAAACAACAGGGAAAGTAAGAGAAGTATCATGGCTGTAGAAATCTGATGTTATTCAACTGGCGTTTCACCAATTTTCAGATAGGTGCCAAGTCCTTTAAATCCTTCTTTTTTATAATCTTTCCAGTATCCCTCCACTATGCGAAACGTCATAAAAGTAAACCCAATTGGAACGCATGTGTACAGATACGCCATACTCCAATGGAGCGATGGCGATATGTAGGGGAAATTTATCAAGTGAATGATCTGTTTGATGCCTACATAAGCGAAAAACAAATTAAAAGTAACCCATATAAAGTCAGCCAATATCGTCATGTATCGTCGGTATTGGACCGGCAGGAGAAGTTGTGGAACGGTCACTCGGAAATGAATTCGCTCCTTTGCGCCAAGAACGGCCCCCATGTAGGCCAACCAAATAAAAGTAAAACGACTCAGTTCTTCTGACCAAGTAAGTGAAGCGTTCAATACGTACCGGAAATACACTTGTATGGCCAGACAGAAAACCATACTAAGAAGCAAAAAGGCGCAGAGATACCGCTCGAAATCACCCAAGACCAACATGGCAACAGTTTTTATTGATCTTTTTTGATTCATCTTCTTTATCCCTTCACAAATCGAGTTATAGGGATACGAACGTGAATTTATTTATAACACTCTACTGGAACTCCTGTTAGCTCTTCAGTTCACTAAGACGTTTACGTAGAGCAAGCTCTGGTACCTGGGTCTCATCGACCTTGACGTCGATCAGCACAGGTCCATTTTCTTGAAATGCCTGATCAAGCACATCGGAGAGATCATTAGCATTGTCTACTGCCAATCCAGTACAACCGAAACCCTTAGAAATGGTTGCAAAATCTGTCGGCGGAAAATTCGACGATTCGAAATTTGAGTGCCAGTCCAGTGTCTCAATAATCTTGGTATAACCCAAACAACTGTTGTTGAGTACGATGACGATTATGTCAAGGCCATACTTAGCCAGCGTGGATAATTCCCCAATCGCATAGGTCATACTGCCATCACCGGCAATGACGACGACTTTTTCTCTTTGCTGAGCAAAACGAGCACCTATTGCGGCCGGCAAACCAAATCCCATAGATGCAAAACCCCGTGGAAAAAGGAAGCGCTGACCTCCAGTCAGAGATTTTAGGAAGGTCCCAACCCAACCGATTGAAAAACTTGCGTCCACCACAACGATGTCCTGCTTATTCAGTTTTTTCTGCAATAGACCCATTAGGAATTGCGGTCTAATAGGTGAATCCGTCGCCCTCATTTCAGGCTCAATCTCTCTTTCCCAGTCTTCCTTAATAAGGGCTACACGCTGCAGCCACTTCTCGGCATCCTTTCGCGTGTTAGTCAAAGTACTGCCTAGCGCATTGAGGCCCTTCTGAGCATCGGCCAAGATTCCACACTCAGTCGAAAAAATTTTTCCAATTTCGATAGGATCAATATCCAAATGAATTATGGTCTTCGAGTCGTCAGGTCGAGTCCAAGCCGAGGTGACTTTCTCAGACGACTTAGCGCCAACAAAAAAAACTAAATCAGATTCATCAACTACCCGATTGGCAGATTCTGAGCCATATTGGCCACCCATAATTCCAACAGAAAGTCGGTGATTCTCAGGGAATACACCCTTGCCCGCAATCGTCGTTGCAACAGGCATAGCTACTTTTTCAGCTATCGCCATAAGTTCATCGTGGGCTCGAGAGATCGCGACTCCACCACCAGCAACCAACACGGGGCGCTGTGAATGCGCTAGAAGCTTGCATGCCTTCTGTATATCGCCAGGGTCTGGTGGTATCCGGCTCGCTGGAAATTTTCCCGCACCAGAAACCATGTTGGGCTGTACTACATCATCACCCTCGTAATCCTCATAGAAGATATCAGCCGGAATGTCTATCGCGACGGGGCCAGGCCGCCCGGTAACAGCTGTTTGTATACCATGACCGACAGCTTTCGCGAGCATTCTCTGAGATGGGACCCGGATGACGTTTTTTGTCAATCCTTCAAACATTGCTGTCTGTTCAATTCCCTGCGCTGTGCAACCATGGTCTAACCAAAGACTCCAATCACGAGGTCCATTGCTTAGGATCGACAGTATAGGAATAGACGAGTTGTATGCCTCTGCAACGCCCGACAATAGTTTCACCGCTCCCACCCCGAACGCGGCATCGCAAACACCAATAGTCCCACTCACCCTTGCGTACCCATCAGCTGCATAAGCACTGGATCGTTCATCCCGAACCATGACGTGCCGAATTTTTTTCTCACGTCGATGAAGAGCATCATTTAACGGGTATCCTTGCCCGCTTATCATGCCAAATACGCAACTCACCCCGTGAGCCGCCAATAACTCTGCTAATAAGTCTCCGGTATGCATAACATGCGTCTCCTTTATATGGGCTGCAAACCCTGCAGCTCTCGGTACCGGTCGATTGACTTCCGGGCCCCAGTTTCAAACGTATATTTTGGGTCATAACCCAGCTCCCTTCGGGCGCCCTCGATACTGAGCTGATAAACACCTCCAAGGCCGGAACTTGCATCTCCATCTTCGACCTCAATTTCGGCCTCTGGGAGAATCTTCTTAACCACATCAGCCGCGTCTCTGACTTTAAGCACATCCCCACCGGTATTGAAGACTCTTGTTTGGGTTGGACCTTCATGTTTCAGCGACAAGACAACACTACTTGCAGCATCTTCAACATATTGCCAGTTAATTAATGTGTCGCCCATAGGAACCCGGGCCGGTTTGGAATTTGCAGGATTCTCAAGAAGTTCCACACCTAAATCGTAGGCCAACGCACCCCGCATCCTGTGAGGCCCATAAACAACCGTGAACCGCAAGCCTATATTGTCGAGGCCAAACTGTTTGAAGTAATGATGGCCCATGAATTCATTAAACGATTTGCAAGCGCCGTATACAGTGACCGGAGCATGGAATGTATCGTCTCCGGGCTCTTCCGAATAAATTGATTGAGGGCCAAAGACAGCAATTGAACTCGCCCAGACTACCCGTTTAACTTGGCAGGCTTTTGCAACTTCAAAAACGTTATTTAGTCCATCAACATTAATCTTGGTTGCCAGAGCTGGGTGTGCTTGACCCTGGGGAATCAGGGCAGCCGCCAGATTGACAATCATATCGATCTTGTTTGCGCGAACAATTTCCAAGATTCCGACTAGATCCATCACGTCACCGGATATCAATTTAACCTGACAAAATTCGTCGTTCGTCAATACCCTATGAATGGCGTTGTCTTTGATATCTAAATCGTAAGAAATGACCCGATGGCCTTCCTTAAGCAGTTCCCGGATGGCATACGTACCGATTAAACCTCCCCCGCCAATAAAAAGATAATTCATCGAAAGATTCTCCTGGTACGGTCAATATTTCTTTGGGCAAAAAGAACCGGACCGTAAGGTCCGGTTCTTTCCGTTATTACAAGTACAAGTAAACTAATTGCTTTTACGATGATTCTCGAGAAATACGACAACCTCATCAACAAAGGCTTTGCCGCCGATTTTCTCGTAGAAGTCCGGCCAAATTGCCATCACGGGCTCTACCCATTCTTGCTCATCTGCCGGCGGAGTTATTTCTACGCCGTGTTCAATGGCGAAAAGCGCCGCACCGCCAAGAAAGCTCTGCATGCCAGCTCTTTGTTCGTCCTGTGCCTTCACTGCGGCTTCAGAAATAATACTTTGATCGTCAGCGGAAAGGTTCTGCCACCAAACCTCGTTTACGATTACCGGGCCACTCCACAAGATGTAGTGGATATTGGTGATATAGCTTTGAACCTCATCAAATCGCAAAGTTGGAAAAACATCATACGGATTGTCCTGTCCATCTACTACCTTCTGTTGTAAAGCATTAAAGGTTTCGGTCCATGACATCGGGACAGGATTGATTCCCCATGCCTTGTAAGACGCGATCATAATATCGTTTTTTGGCACTCGAATTCGAAGCCCTTGAAGGTCAGCGAGTGTCCGCACTGGTTTTTTTGAATTACTGAGGACACGAAATCCCCCTGTTAGCCAAGCGACCGTACGAAAATTGGCTTGCTTAGCCATTGTTTCGTTAAGTGTGTCCCGGAGCGGGCTATCAAAAACTGCCCACGCCTCCTCAACGCCCTGGAACATATACGGAAGCGTAGCGAACCCGACAATTGGTGCAAATGGCGTGACATTGTTCACAGCAGCTGAGGCCGCTTGAATAAGACCCGAAGAGACTTGGTTTACATTGTCTTGCTCAGAGCCCATCTGACCGCCAAAAAGAAGCTGCACCGTTATTCGACCATTAGATGCCTCTTCAATGTGCTTTTTCCAAGCGTGGCCGAATGCGCCATGTGACATTGAGTCAGGTGCGTTCGCGCTGGCAAACTTAAAATTGACATCGGCACTAACCGATGACCAAGTTACAGCACTAAAAACAATAACAGATATTCCCGCGAGAATCTTTCTAATACTCATCTGAACACCTCCTAAGGATTATGTTGATAAAGTTGCTATTTCCTTTCCTTCAGCGATGCGCTAAAAGCGGTCAGAAATTAGTAGTTTCAAAACAGCCGCTGTCCTTAATCTCCCGATAGCAACCAAACCAAATTGTATACTAATTGATACATGATATATCAAGTAATTGACCGGTACCTAGCCCTATAACAATACGAATAATGGGTTATCTCCTATTTGCGTGATTTTTTAGTATCTCGATCAAAATTTCATTTCTAATGCCTGAAATGATTGATCATTTTTTTAACAATCATTTCCGAAATCCTGGCGTTTGCTTCCTCGGTAATGCCGGCAATATGTGGGGTTAAGATCAAATTATCGATGCCCTCAAACTGACGCGCTTCTACCTCCGTTAGAGGTTCGTGTTCGTAGACATCAATAGCAGCACCGCTTAGTCGATTTGAACGTAACGCGGCAACAAGTGCGCCCTCATCAACAATACCACCACGGGACGTATTAATCAGAACGGAGCCCGGTTTCATCTTTGCTAAGTGTTCGTGAGATATCAACCCACGAGTTTCGCTGGTCAAAGGAAGATGCAAACTAATAGCATCTGAAGCCGTCAACAATTCGTCAAGCTGGACGAGCGCTGCACTACCCACAAAGGAATTGTCGTTGGAAACATATGGATCGTATGCAATAACCCGAACGCCCATCACCGTAGCTCGAGTTTCTACTTCTCTAGCAATTCCTCCATACCCGATGACTCCTAAAGTTTTTCCAGAAATCTCTTTCCCGATCAGTGCTGTCCGCGGCCACTTCCCTTCTATCACATGACTGGTTGCATTAAACGCACCCCGGAAAAGAATCAGTAATGCAGCAACTACATATTCTGCAACGGCAGTATTGTTAGCGCCTAATGCTGGATATACCTCGATGCCGCGCTCTTTGCACAGCGTAATGTCGATGTTGTCGAGACCCACACCAAGGCGTCCGATGGCTGAAAGATTAGGAGCGTTATCTAACAAAGCGCGTCCTACTGACGTTCTATTTCGAACAATTAATCCTCCCGTGTCGTGCAAGAGGGCGTATAGCTGATCCTCTCGATCAACTAGGTCTGGTTCGTAAATTACTTCATGACGCTCCCGCAAATTAGGCAGAAACGTTTCATCCATAAATTCCGTTATGACGATCTTGCTCATTTCATACAGTCCTACTCAACTAGCATCGGTTTAAACTTTAGTGGCCAGTTGCCGGGGAAGCATCATGACAGCAATCAGTATGCCAGTGCCTGCTGCTGCGAGCACTACGAAGAGCATGTCGAAACTCCAGCGCGCATAAATCCACGCAACCATATAAATGGTCAACCAAAAACTACCCACCGCTGCGTGGGGTAGATATTCGAATTCGTTATTTTATATAAAGGGGGTCGGGGGGTGTGCTGAATATGTGCTGAAACTGGGTCCATTCCTGTCCTCTCCTGTCCTTTCAGGTCCGTTTGCGTATATCGATCTCGATTATTGGCCTTAAGAGGGTGTGGATCGTTCCATTAAAAAGCCGGATCAATCTTCAAACTTGACTGGGGCCCCTG